>DULR01000029.1 GCA_012840245.1 Clostridiaceae bacterium | reverse complement strand
CGGCTCCTTTCTGATAAGGAGCTTGGGGATCGCAGTAAAAGATCCGGGTTCTTTGGTTGCCCGACTGGTCCATTTCTATCGCCGATGGATTGGAAAACTCGCTTCCATTATCCCCGAGCAATACCTGTCTTTGCAAAACTAAATTCCGCTCTATGCTTTTTTGGGGTGGAATTTACTTTTTCAAATGAGGGCTGATAAGGAGGCTCCGGAGCTTTTGATATAAGTCTTGATTTTGAGCAATCCTTATGCTAATATAAACTATGTTCCTCTTCGAGAGGAGAGCTGCACGAAACTATAAAGGCAGCAAATATGCCGAAGTGGCGGAATTGGCAGACGCACTTGACTCAAAATCAAGCGCCCTCAAAGCGTGCCGGTTCGAGTCCGGCCTTCGGCACCATAGAAACCAATAGCTCTTAAAACGCTGTCCAAGCCGATTTGAGAGCTTTTTTCTTTAGTTTCATTCATACTTGCCTTTCGCCTCCTTGCCGTATTGGCGTACCTCCCGCTTAAGTGGGATATACGCCGATAATTGCATTGGCCGAAGCGACCTTCGAGCTGAAATCCAGGTGCGTGTAGATATTCGATGTTGTAGAAATATCGCTGTGCCCCAACCATTCCTGAATCTCTTTCAGGCTGACTCCGTTGGCGTATAATAAGCTGGCGCAACTGTGCCGAAGGTCATGGAAACGTATTTTCTTCAGATTGTGGTTTTTTAAGACGATTGCAAAGTGCTGCGTAATGTATCCGGGTTTGATTCTTTCTCCAATCTCATTCACATAGATGTAGTCCAGGTAATCTTTGCAATACGCTTTGCCGCAAACCTTTTGATTTAGTTCCTGCTCCGCTTTCAGCCTGTGGAGCAATTCTTCAAAGGGCGCAACCAGCGGCAGGGTGCGGTAGCTTGATTTTGTCTTTGTACGGTCTTTTGCTATGGTAGTAATTTTCCCATCCAGTGTTACCTCGGTTACCGTATGTTTAATCGTCAATGTCTTTTTTTCAAAATCAATAGCGTCCCACTTTAGCCCTACGATCTCACTCCGGCGCAGTCCATAAAACGCGCCTAAAATCACGGCCAGTTCTATCCGTTTATTTTTTACGATAGCGAATAAGGTTTCCAGTTCGCTTGCATCGTAAACACTGCCTACGAATTTTTCCTTTCTGGGCTGCTCAATCCTGTCGGCAGGATTGAAATTAATCAGTCCAATCTTGAAAGCGTACTGCAAAGCCTTGCGGATGTTTGCATGACGATGAATAACTGTGTTGGCGCTCAATCCTTTTTCATTAAGCTCATACCGATAATAATCCTGTATGTGCTTTGGGGTCAGGTCTTTCAGTTTTATCTTTTTCCCTTCAAAATAAGGAATAATGCTGCTCTTAATACAGTAGGAATAAGACGCAAATGTAGTCATCTCAACACTGTTTTTCATCATCTCCAGCCATTCCAGCAGGAAGTCGGTAAACAATATCTGTACTTCACCAGAGGTCGGGTTCACTCTATCCGCCGGATTATCCCGAATCAATTCAAGCTCCACAGCGTATTGCAAGGCTTCTTTGATGGCTTCGTGATATTGGAGAAGGGTACTGTTTGATACACTGTTTTCTGTTTTCTCATACTGATAGTAGCTTTCTATATCCCTTGGCTTCATTTCTGATAGCCTAATGGAGGTATTCTTAAAGTAAGGGATGATACAGTTTTTAACATCGTATGAGTAGAGTGCATATGTTTCAGCATCCACTTTGTTTATAACATCTTTCAGCCACTTTGATAGGAAGTCTGCAAACAAAGCGTTTTTGTCACTCATTGCAGTATCGGGGTTAAACTCTTTCCTGATTTTCAAAAGCATCGCTTCCGCACGTTTTTTGTTACCCTTTATGGGAAGTCCTGTGCTGATGGACTTTGTTTGGCGTTTTCCATAAATATCTTTATAGTTGAGGATAATATGGAAATACCCGTTTTTTTCCCGTAGATGTCCTGCTACCATAATAATTAACCTCCTTGAAAAGTAACAGTTTAAATTCACCTACCACTGACGATTAGAGTGTAGCAGGCTTTATAATATAGTTCAAATGTGCAAACAAAATTTTACGCATTAGATTCCTGTACGACGTCTAAGTATTCAAAAATATGGAGCTTCGGAATTTTATAGGATCTGCCTATCTTAAAATGCTTGATTTTATTTTGTTTCAAAAGACGGTATCCGGTTTTTGTGCTGATACCTCCAAGCATTTCGCACATCTGTTCTACGTTCACAACATCCGGATATTCCCGAAAGACCAGTTTATATGCCTCATTACTCTTTAACAAAGTATCAGCCCCTTTCCACGCAATGTTAAACATGCAGAATTAAGGGTACGCCATTATTTGGGTGCGCATATACGCTCGTACAATGTGGCGCACCCTTAGTCTGCATCTCTGTTTTGGTTTTTATATATAATTATGGGTTTATCCGGCGGGCAGCGGTTGACCGTCCTCATAGGAATTTCACCTCCCCGTCAGCGACCGGGGCGCACTCTGGGACCTAACCTCGACTATGCGCAAGTATCATTATCCCTCCGTATGTGTCATCGCCTTAATTGCAACCAGCATTTATTTATTGCACGGGTATCGATCGCTCGCACCTTTACTTCATTCAATCCGTAGATAGCATTGATCCTTCGCTTACAATCCGGCATAATGCCGGACAGGTGGTCCTGGCGTACCTGCAATCTGGCTTTCCTTCACAGGACATACGGGGAAAGTACCGGATAAAACACCTATTCAATTGTCAAGGTTCTGTTGAGGGGGGGGGTAGAGCATGTCCCTCTATTAATCAGCAGATTTTTTGGGCAAAAGTTAACCCCACCAGGAATTATTTTTTAAAAATTTTTCTATGCTTTTTAAGCCTTGCTCAATGGAATGTGTAACAGCAGATTTGCTCACGCCTTCAATTCTGGCTATTTCCGCTTTGCTCATGTCAAGGAAGAAATGGGCATAGATACGCTTTGCCTGTTTTTCCGGCAGGTTGTTGATAGCGGCATACAACTCCTGCTTACTCATTTTGCGCTCATAGATTTCTTCCGGCGATAAAACCAGCAGGACGACCTCCTTTTCAATACCATCGTTAGCGTCAAGGGAATAGTATGCTTTGTAGACACGTCTGCGCTCAAAGTCTGCATGTTCCTTTCGGCTAAGCTGTTTAAATAGTTCTAAAATTTCATTTGTCACTTCAATGAAAAAGTCAGATTTATAGAACGGGTAGTAATCCCGCAAATTGATCCTTATCATATATGAACCTCCGTTTTGATTTTTTTTAGTAGAAAAACCAAAACAGAGGGGGAGAGCGGCACCCTGATGAATATCTCAAATATGTAAAAAAGCCGGGCTTGTCCAATTCAAAAAGTTGCTTATAAAAGAAATGGATTTTTCGACATATCAGTCGAAAATATAGATTTTTTGTCAATAAGAAAACCGCAATTTGCTTTTTACAAATTGCGGTCAGACTGAAGACAAAGCTCACTGAAAAGTGGGCTTTTTTTATCTAAAAGAGTAGTTAAGGACATAACAATCATGGTATAATATAAATACATGAAACGCTCATGTAATAAGGATTTCAAGGTGATT
>DULR01000028.1 GCA_012840245.1 Clostridiaceae bacterium | reverse complement strand
TCTGAACTGATCTCTTCTCTTACTTTATATTAATGATCCCTGCCGTCTTCCCGACACAAGACATCATTAATATTTTTCTTATGATACCATATTTGATTTTACTATGTCAATTTATCGAAGCAACATTTACATTTTTGCAGATAAACAGCATTAAGGCTGATTTGCGAAAGTGAATCATGTGATTGCTAAAAAGAATATGAATTACGAATTCAAATATTGCTCATGATTTATTCCTTTACATTTTGCAAAAACTTGTTTATTATGTGACATACAGGCGGTGTATGAGATCGATGAACAAGTTCGATGAATTTTTAAAGCACAGGCAAAGTTTGCTGATACAGTACAAGATGGGCGACATGACAAAAAACGAATTCATTGAGGAAAACTACAGATATATGGAAAGCCTCGGAATAAAGCCCTTCACCAGAATCGACAATATAAAGAAAGCAGTCTACAACTATCATTATTACAATGTCAGCGCAAAGTACTGGCAATGGATCGCCCGTGACCCCAAAAACTCGGAGAAGGAGCGGCAGGCCTATCTGACCGAATCCATGAATTATTATTACAAGAAGGACAACGCCACCCTCTCATTGTTAAGGCTTATAGATTTTAAGGCCGAAGCCTATTATGTGCAGGTAAAGTCCAATAAACTGAAGGACAAGCTCATAGAGATAGTGATCAAAGACCCCGATATTCTGTATGAGATAAACGCCTTTTATTCGGTAAGCGGTTTCAACGAATATGATTACCTTATACTCCATACAAAAAGCGCATTTGTTGCAAATGCGCTTAAAGCAAACGGGATCTTAAAGGATGATAAGAGAAAGTCCCTGACCGACAACTATATAAACCAGAAATATTAGGAAGCAAAAAAACAGCCCCTTGTGCGTTTTAATACAGATGCATAAGTGCAAGGGATATTCCGCTTATATAGATCCATACCCGGAACAGTCTTTTTCGTGTCCACACAGAATACAGAGCCAGCAGGCTTCCGCAAAACAGCACGCAAATAAGCCAGGCACTCTGAAGCCTTCGCGGTGTAAAGCCGAAGCATGAAATATACAGCATTAACTTCGAAAATGCCGTTACAGCAAACAACAGGCTCTCTGTGAGAATAACTGAACACATCATCATTGCAGGACGGTTATTGCGTATATCCACGTTGCTGCTTCTTGTGATCAGCCAGATTAGCAGGAAGTTTATTCCCATTATCCAGCACAGCTCAAAGAAGCCCTGTCTGGCATATTGTGCGACGGTGAACCCCTCGGGCAGTGTTCTTGAAAATGCTCCGAACAGATAACTTCCCTGTATGATGAAGAACATTGAGTATAGCAAGCCGAATGCGCCAAGTATCAGCGTCCAGACCCTGACTGGCACTTTCTTGAGTTCCTCGGACTTTTCCAGCAAAAAATCTCTTTTTTTTCTGAGTATACCGGGTTCTTCCCTGTTTGCCCCGATTACCAGACCATACAGATATGCTCCCACCAGTAGACTTACGAAAAACCGAATGGAAAGCTCGGTAAACACCTCAAAATACAAATACTTGATCATACCGCTGATTATCCTGTTAAACGTATCATCTGCCAAAGCCAGCAAGGCTCCCGCAGCATAGAACAGAATGATCCCGGCAAGAACGGCTATAAAAGCGCCTGATCTTGATTCCTTGCGGTCGTTCTTTTTGATTTTGGCGGTCAAAGAAGACCACAATACTTTTATACGTAAGAAGAAATGCTTGAAAGGAAAGGTAAAGATCCCGTTCACCATATCCAACGGGGAAAAAGGACCGCTTCGACCTTCAATAAGCCGTCCCGATCTGTTCAATATCCAATAAACGGCATAGCAGTGAATAAAAAAGACTGCCGGCGTATCTCCCCAGACCCTGTTTCTTCCAAAGATCAAAGAAGCCAGGATCACTGCGATGCAGCCAAGCCAGATAAAGCTTTCAGTCGTTGCTTTATGTTTATGATAAAAAATTTCGGCTGAAATACAGAACAATAAGGTAAAAGCGGCTGTGACAACATACCAGTCAGTTTGGTCGTATGAAGGAAACAATATATAAGTATACAGAAATGCTAAGGGATAGCTTAACAAAAGCGCAATTTTTTCAGCTTTCGATGGTATGAAAGGTTTATCATAAAGATAGAGCTCGCCATAAGAAGTTTTGCTCCCATTTCCGCCAATCATATGATCCATACCAATAGTCCTCCTTCAACAGCAGCCCGGCACATTAAAAGTGGGCTGCAGGTACTAGTTCAAAAGATTCTTCGGTTGCTTTTCAAAGAATGACATTCTACATAGTTTATTCGGTCTCGTTGTCATCACTGAACTCAAGAATATCGCCGGGCTGGCATTTAAGCTCGCGGCAAAGTGCTTCAAGAGTTGAAAAACGTATTGCCTTGGCCTTGTTATTCTTCAGAATCGAAAGGTTCGCCGGAGTTATTCCGATCCGCTCTGCAAGCTCACCGGCAGAAATTTTGCGTTTAGCCATCATTACATCAAGGTTAACAATGATCCCCATCGAACCCCCCCTTAAACCGTATAGTCAAGCTCGGTCTTCATTGCGATGGCTTGTTCAAAAACGTTTTTTATGATCCTGACTATCAGCGCCATGAAGCCTGAGGCAATGGAGACCAGTATCAGCGGTGTATAGTAAAGGGTACTTAAAAGACAGATCGTACAGACACCTGCGCAGCACCATGAGCTTACGCGCAGATAATTAACGCTGCTCGTTTCAAAAGGCATTCCCCGCTGTATATTGGCTAATAGCTTCCAAAGGTTCACCAGCAGGATCCAGGCAAAAACGCTGCAAGAATAGACAGTAGTCAAAAGAAGATAGCCGTCTCTTAGTCCTCCAAGAGTACGAGATACTCCCATAAACCATGAAACCAGCCAGTAAGCACCTATATCGGCTGCAGCCAGAAGTATTGCGAACACTACTATGCAAACCCGAGAGAGCATTACGCTTTTGTCTTTGTTCCAGTCCATAGCGAAACCTCCATGATAAACATTCAATATGGTTATTACGGGTAAAATATAACATATGGACATATTGAATGTCAATTAATATTTATCGTTTATCGATAAATATTTTCTGATATACAGTATATGCAATAGTTGAAACCTAATATACCGGTAAATAATAAAATGCCGCAGAATGATATACATCCTGCGGCATCAATTATATTAACAGCACCAATTTTATTTATTGATCAGCTCAAGAGCTGCGGATACAACATTTTCCACTGTAAAGCCGAATTTTTTGAAAAGTATGTTCGCAGGTGCGGAAGCTCCGAAATGATCTATTCCAATTACTTTTCCATCCATGCCAACATACTTGTACCATGAATGGGTACTTGCGGCTTCCACAGCAACCCTTGCACGGACATGCTTTGGAAGCACGCTCTCCCTGTACTCGGCGCTTTGCTGATCGAAGAGCTCTGTGCAGGGCATCGATACAACACGTACCTTCTTTCCTGCCTTTTCAAGTTCAGCTGCGGCACTCATTACCAGCTTAACTTCAGAGCCGCTTCCCATAAGAATCACATCCGGTGTGCCCTCACAGTCTCGCAATACATATCCGCCCTTTTTGGCTTCTATCGAAGTCTCAGCAAACTGCGGCAGATTCTGGCGCGACAAAGCCATGACCGAAGGATTTTCGCTTTCCAGAGCTGCCAGATAGCAGGCCGAAGTCTCTTTCATGTCTGCAGGACGGAAAACCAGAGTATCAGGTACGCAGCGCAAAGCGGCAAGATGCTCGATGGGCTGATGGGTGGGTCCGTCTTCTCCAACACCTATGCTGTCGTGTGTCAATACATATATTACTGGCAGCTTCATAAGAGCCGACAGACGAAGCGCAGGCTTCAAATAGTCTGAGAATACGAGGAATGTGGCGCAGTATGCGCGAAGTCCTCCATACAGCATGATACCGTTGCAAATAGCCGCCATGGCAAATTCGCGAATGCCAAAATGTATATTGGAAGCATCCCTGCAATCAGGTGAGAAGTATGGTTTTCCCTTTATCTCACTCTTATTCGAAGGTGCCAGATCCGCGCTTCCTCCGAAGAGCTGGGGCATATATTCAGCCATGATATTCAATACTCTGCCGCTGGCTTCTCTGGTGGCGATGTCCTTATCGGCAGTCCAGAGACGTTCATCCTTTTCCAGACCCTCAGGAAGCTTGTTTGAGTGCCATGCTTCCCATTCTGCAGCCAGCTCAGGATATTTTTCGCAATATTCACTGAACATAGCCATATATGATGCTTCTTCTTTTTCACAATCAGCTTTCAACTCATCAAAATACGCCCTTACATCATCTGGAACAGTGAATTCAGGATATTCCCATTTGTAGAAATCCCTCATGGCAGCTATGGCTTCCTGGCCGAGAGGTTCTCCGTGTGCCGATGCTTTTCCCTGCTTGGACGTTCCATAGGCGATCTCAGTTGTAACAATTATGAGTGTTGGTTTGCTCTTCTCTGCTTTTGCCTCTGCGATCGCGCCGGATATAGCATCAATATCTTCGCCTGAATCCACTTTCAGTACCTGCCAGCCATATGCTTCGAATCTTTTGGCGACATCCTCATCAAAAGTGCTTTCAATCCTGCCTTCGATGGTAATGTGGTTTCTGTCATACAGAACGATAAGTTTTCCCAGCTTCATCGTTCCTGCAAAAGATGCCGCTTCGGCCGAAACACCTTCCTGAAGACAACCATCGCCGCAAAGAGCATAGGTATAATTATCCACCACGGGGAGACCAGGTCTGTTGAAATGTTCTGCAAGACGAGCTTCAGCAGCTGCCATACCTACAGCTATAGCAATACCCTGACCAAGAGGACCGCTCGTTGTTTCCACTCCCGGCGTCATACCGTATTCGGGATGGCCTGGAGTCTTGCTTTCCCACTGACGGAAAGACTTGATATCATCCATAGATACGTCATATCCCCACAGATGCAGCAATGAATACTGCAGCATTGAAGCATGGCCTGCGCTCAGGACGAATCTGTCTCGTCCGGCCCATTTGGGATTGCCGGGATTATGCTTCATTTGCTTCCAGAGAGCAAATGCCATAGGGGCTGCGCCTATAGGTAATCCGGGATGACCGCTTTTTGCTTTCTCAACAGCTTCCGCTGCCAGCATACGGATCGTGGTGATTGCTTTTTGCTCGATTTTGTTCATCTTTCATCTCACTCTTTCTTTGATTTTTATTAAATGATATTTGCATTCATCGTTTAAGACAGTATTTCTCTTTAAGTTTAGCAGAAAAATCGCAACCATCAAATAGGCTTAAAACACATATCTTCTAAGTTCAGCCTTATTATATTGTCAAAACGATTACAATATACGGATAATAACGACTTCAGAGGCCATTAACACTTTTTACAGGCTCGCATAGTATGTATAAGCACCGAAATTTTTCGAGGTATTGGCATGCTCCACAATATAAACTGGGATGTCTATCCAGACTGGGTAAGATTTCTGAATCGCGAAACCAGACCTGAAAATACAGATAATGCTTCCACAAGAAGGCAAAAACATGTTCATGAGTTTGTAGGAAGTACCAGATTGGAAGATGGAAGTCCGGTACACAACCACAGGTTCGCAGGAGTAACAGGCCAGGCCATACCGATCCATGGTGGTAGCCACAAACATAGGATCATTGTTAGCACAGACTTTTTCAACAACCATTTCCACGAAATTGAGGATTGCACCGGACCGGCAATCGATGTGGGCAACGGAAGACATGTCCATTTCGTCAAGGGCAGAACCACTGTCAATGACGGACACTCCCACAGCTATCAGTTTGCCACTCTAATTGAGAATCCCATCGCATTCAGGGATTAAAAAGCATACGCAGTTAAACTAAAAGATTTTTCCTTTGGACACACGATGTGTTTCCATTCTGCTCAGAATGGCATATTGAAGTAAGAAAAGAGACCACCTGATTGCTTAACGCAATCAAATGATCCCTTCCTTGTAGTATTGGTGCCGAAGGCCGGACTCGAACCGGCACGCTTTGAGGGCGCTTGATTTTGAGTTTTGCAGCATAACCGGAAACATCGGGAATGTAATGCACTTTAGCGGAAGTTACAGACCGCCGGAAACCTTGTAAAATCGGCTTTTCCGGCACTTTAACCTCTGAAAATCCCACCGTTTCAAATCTTATACAAAAAACTGATTTTGGAACAAATTTTGGACGTTGGAGGGATATTGGAGGGATGTGGGGGGATGATCAGATAACTCACCATCCACATAATAACTACAACAAATGTTAATTAAAAACTAAAATTGTAACAGTCACTCCTACCACTGACAAATAATTTAGGAGTTGATGACTGTGAGAAATGAAGAATATTATAAACGAATTTTTGAGCCATATCCTGACGTAGTTACCCTGGAACAATTCAGGACTATGTTAGGAGGCATTGGTGATAGTACAGCGCGAAAACTTTTAAGAGGAAACCATGTAAAGCATTTTTATATTCGTGATACTTATATGATACCTAAAGTATGGGTTATTGAGTATATACTAAGCGATCATTATGCTGAATACCGGCAAAAGTTAAAAGTGCAGGTTTAGCAGTAATAAAAACGAATGAACAAGAGGACATGGCTTTTCGGCTTATGTTCTCTTTTCATATATAAATAAAAATCAAGCCACCATGTGGAGTGCGTAATAGGAATACAAAAGAAAGATACGTAGAAATCCTTAGTTTTCAGCACTTTGCGAGATATATTACTTTCACGACGAATGACGACGATTTCAGAAATAAAGTGTTGAGAGATAAAATTGATGTTTCTGTTGTGTCGGACATGGAGTGTGCAGACATGTTTAATGCGTGCGTGGATTAGAGTGTTCAGGCATGTCTATGTTACGCAGTGTGATGCAAATTTTAGACTGGGCAATGATGAAAGAATGCTGTTTTTTAGATGACATTCTTTTTTTCCGTTCTCCAAATATGATTGTAAAATGGGAAATTTCACAATATAATAATATCAACAACGTTATTTATATCGTTATTAAAATTGGAGGTATCCGAATGCCGGATATTAATGAGCTTTTAAATATTGCAATAAAAGAAACAGAAAACTTAAGTCAAGGAGAAGTTTTCTTAGTAAGAGATCTATTTAAAGGATATGAGTGGAATAGGATATCCCGAAGTGAACGCCTCTTACTTGGCACACTGTTTCTAAACTATGTAAACACAGTTAGAGGTAATATTCAAGCCATCGAGAAGACTTCTTCTGGACAACAAAAATATATTATGAATAAAGACCATAATTATGAAGATAGACCAGAAAGTAAGGTGAAAGAAACATATGTTTAAAGATAATTACATAGCAAATGTTAATGAGAACAGAAAAAATGATGTTTTTCATGCTTGGACTCAACCTACCTTACTTGAAGCTGGTGATATTCCTATTGTACAGATTGCAGAGCTTGCTTTGCGTGAAGGACAAGGTTCAAATCCTCTTTACCGCGTTCATCGCTGGTTTGCTCGCCGTCTGGGTTCCCAATTTCGTTCCATTCTTACTGCTTTAACGTTACGCCCTGAGCAAGCAGAAGCATTTTGGGAAACATATCTTAATACAACTTCAGTAGATGGAGCTATTGTTCTCGATCCCTTTATGGGAGGTGGGACGAGCTTGGTAGAGTCTATGCACTGCAATGCACGTGTTATCGGTTTTGATATTGACCCTATTGCAACTTTCATTACCCGCTTTGAACTGTCAGCTTCTCAATTTGAGAATCACTATCCAGAAATTGATCAAGTCTGTGAAGAAGTTGCTCGTCAGATCATGCCACTGCATCGAACCAAGGTAGATGGGGATGAGTATGATGTACTTCATCATTTTTGGGTCCAAGTAAAAAAATGTGATTATTGTCACAGTGAGGTCGAGCTCCATCCGCACTTTCAATTAGCCTACTCTAAGGAAAAGAAATTGCAGTGGGTATTCTGCAAGTATTGTCATGCTGTGCATGAACTACCAATTAACCGAAAGATACTCGAATGTTCATGTGGTAAAAGAACTACTATCCAAGCTGGTACATATAACAACGGTATTATGACTTGTCCAAACTGCAAGCGTACACAGAAAATTGCTGCCGATAATCTTGATAGTGCAGAAACACCAATCTGGAAATTGTTTGCTCAAGAATATTTAGTTGGGATTGGAAGAAATTGTACGCGTCATTTTAAACGAACTGAGCAAGATGATCTTGAACGGTATCTCTACGCAAAAAGAAAACTAGAATGTCTAAATGAAGTAAACCTTGTTCCAAACAGGTTGATACCTCGTGAGGGTCGATCTGATGGGCGACCCATGATTCATGGAATTCGCCGCTACTCAGATTTTTTTAATGATAGACAGAAACTTCATTTAAACCTACTGGGTTTGGCCATTCAAAAAGTAGAGAATAATGAAGCACGACGTTGTCTTGAGCTTGCATTTAGTGAACATCTTACTGCTAACTGCATGTATACGGCATATGCCTTTGGCTACCGTAGAACCAGTCCTTTGTTTTCAATTCACTCGTACAGGCACATAACACGTCCGGTTGAACTGAATCCGTGGAAGGACGGAATAGGGAGAGGAACCTTCTTTAATGCAGTTAAAAAAATTTATAAGGCGATAGATTATGCAAAGGCGCCTAAGGTGATTCAGCCCGAGGGTATAAAGATAGCCTGCAACGGTGTTTTCAAACGTGAAAAGACTTGTATAGGAACTGTTGATGATGTGCTGAATGGTAATGCAACGATAGCAGTAGAAACGCAATCTTCTGAAAACCTTTCATTGTTGCCCAATGAATCGGTGGATCTTGTTTTAACTGACCCACCATATTTTGATAATCTTAGTTACTCAGAACTATCAGACTTCTATCTTGCTTGGCATCAGGAGTTGGGTATTGCACCGCCTCCTTATGATAACAAAACTACATCAGCACCGATTCTACAAAACCTAGCAGTTACACAGCGTTCTGACGAGGCTGCAAAGGAATACCAAGAAAGACTCAGTCAGATTTTTGCAGAATGTAACCGGGTTTTGAAATCAGATGGAATTTGCGTTTTCACATATCATCATAAACTTGCATCTGCTTGGGAGGCTCTTGGAATTGCGTTACTACACTCAGGCCTCACTATAACCAAAGTGTTACCTATGCGTGGAGAAGGCCAAGGTGGCCTTCATACTTATGATGGTACTATCAAATGGGATGCAGTTTTGGTTTGCCGTAAAGGTAACGGTATTGTAACTAATGGTATTCCTGTTATTAGTAATGTTGCAGAAGAAGCTGCATTTCAAGAGGCTACCAAGTATTTAGAGATTTTATCTCCTCATAAAAAAATTGGATTTAAAGAGCCAGACTATATTAATTTGATTCGCGCTTTAATAATTAGCAAGAGCTATTTAGGAGAAGTAAATAACAGTACACGAAAAATGTCAGATGCATTGAGTAGCATACCATCACTGCAGAGTGATGAGTAACATTGAAACATATATAAATAAAAATAATACTTTATTGGTTTCCACAATTGGGGAGGTATTTTGAGGATGGCTAAACTTGATAAAGGAACACTTGCTTTAACCTTTAAATTTGATTGCGACCGATTTCTCAGATTTCGACTAGCGAGCAAAAGTGAACTTGAGGTACTTGGGGTTTCAGATGAGAAGTACAAACGTCCTGGTATCGATCTGATTGCTGCAGCTGGACGTCGCTGGGAGGCAGATAAGTACCAAGACTTAATTGATACTTCTTCTCCTGGTACAGTTGAGTTCCTTTTGGAAGATAAGACAGATGATTTACTCGGTCGAAAACCAT
The DNA here is from genome assembly GCA_012840245.1 of Clostridiaceae bacterium. Lineage (GTDB taxonomy): Bacteria > Bacillota > Clostridia > DSM-8532 > DSM-8532 > DTU059. The sequence continues at coordinate 4,277 of DULR01000028.1, read as the reverse complement.
TTAAGAAGATTACAAATCTTTTTGACATACTTCGTCGTGAAGAACCACCACAGGCAGTGATTGAAGCGGAGTTTAAAGTACCAGCAAATATTACTCCAGGTTTGCAGAGGGCATATGAGGAATTCGGACTAGATGAGGTTAGCGTTCGGCCTGATATTCTTTGGATTCGTCGAGGTGGCACAGGTAAGCCACTTATAGGCAATCCCGAATCTGTACCGGAATATGAAATTCATATTATTGATGTAAAGATGGCTGCGGAACCTTCTTTGCGGCATTTTACCGAAGTTACTTACTATGCACTGGCGTTGGCAAAGGCAATTGAACAAGAAAATTTAAACTCTCGTTACGCAGTTTCTGCAGAGGGTACAATTTGGCCGGGATGTCATGATATTAACGCATTCCGCAATTTAGTGCAATTACATCAAGCAAAAGGATCACCAGACCCTGTTTCAGCAGCACTTGAGGAAACTTTGATTAGTGTTCCTTATGAGGTCTACGAAGTGCATGTAAAACAATTCTTTGAAGACCGACTTATTCGTGTTTTACAAACTAAGATAGCTGATGCTAGTTGGCATGTTTCTTCAAAATGCCAACTTTGTGATTATGTGCGTTACTGTAGAGAGAAGGCTTCAGAATGTGATCATTTGTCCCGCTTGGCATGGCTCAACCAAGGGCAAGCAGAGCTTCTTCGTGCAAATGGTATTTCTACAACTACTGACCTGATTGAGGCTATTGAGAAACAGGATGAACGATGGTTAGCAGTTATTGAATCCAGTCATCAACTGCGTGCTGAGGGATCTGCTTTATATACTCGTGCCCGTTCTTTAGCCGAAGGTGTTCCTCTGCCCATTGCAGGGAGACGTACTGCTATGATGCCTTCATGGACAAATCAAAGTATCTTTATTACTATTCATTTTGATCCTGGCTCTGGTATTTCTTTTGCATTGGGAGCAGCACGCCTCTATTTTCCACATGGTCGCATGCCAGGAGATCCGCCTATCACAGACGAAAAAATATTTATTGTTGATCGTGTCGATGCAATGAATCCGGAAACAGAGAGAGAGAGACTCAAAGAATTTGCTGGAGTAGTTTCAGAATGGATGGAGGAGGTTTCGACAATCAACGCTGGCCTTCCAGCAAATCAACGACTTTCCTCTCATATTTTCTTTTGGGATTTGCTTGAAGTCCGCCAACTTAAACGTATGTTAGAGCGCCACATGCAACATCCTGATGTTATTGAATTGATAGAAACTTTAATTCGTTTTTTCCCTCCAGATACGCTTTTACCTGATCCGGATGCATTTAAGTCACAACCTGGGACCATAGTCAAGGAAGTTTTACGTGTCCTATATGGCCTTCCGGTTGTTCATGACTACTCTCTTTTTGACGTGGCTAACAAATTTTTTCCTACTATTAGGGATGATGGCACTCCATACGAGTTTCAACTGCCATTTGGGTTTAGTACTCCGATGAGTGACCAGATTCCTTTTGAACGCGCTTACGAGTTATGGCAGGATAAGATATTTATTCGACATTTTAACAAAATGTACCCAAACGATCATTCAAAATGGAAACGATATACTAGAGACGAGCTGTATGAGGAGATTAAACATGCAACTAAAGTTCACCTACATGCACTTCAACACATTGTTCGAAGGCTGATAGAACGAGACAGAGATCGTCTTGTTTTGAAGAAAAGTGGATTTTGTTCTGCGCCAGCTTCCCAAGCTCGTGTTCCTGAAGCAGCAAGAAGTCTGATTGCTTTTGAAAAACTCAATGTAGCCTGCCAGGACATTGAAAATCGCAGCATACGTGCACTTCCGGTTGATGAACGGGAAGCAAGATTTTTCTCCATTCGAGGACTTAGGCTTAAAGATCAATCCGAGTCAGATCTTATTATTAGTGAAATAAAGAATTCAAACCCTCAATATCAATCTGAGGTGCTTTATGTTTTCAACTTTTCACCAACTAGCCGCGATTCTCGAATCAAAGAAGGTGAGTTTACGATTACAATCTCAAATGAGGACCGCCACATTGATCTGGATGAGGCTTGGCGCAAGAATCTTGGACTGAATTTCCAAGAAGCAGAAAAAATGCTTGTTGATAGTGGGCTTGGAAATGCAAACGAAGTCAAGTGGATGGTCCAATGTCCACTTAGCCGTCTTTTAGAGGTACAAGTTGTTAAATTAGAAGCAATGCGAGATGCTCCTTATGTAGTTATAAAACCCGTACATCAAGGCCTTTTCCAATTTGCACTTGATAAGAATTTTATAACATTTGATTCTCCACTTGTTCTTGATCCACTGTATAAAGATTTTTCAAGTGATAGAATAGAAAAGGCATTAAGAACTGTAGGGGGCCAGTCAGCGCCAACCAAGCGTTCTCGGAAAAGGAGGTAAGATAATGGTTGATAAATTAATAAAATTGACCGAGCCAGCTCATAGTTTGATGTATGCTCCAAACTCGTTGTCATTAGGAAAGATGTTTTCGGATACAAATGTATTATATCAGGTTATAAGGCAATATTTGAAGAATGAATTTAATGACAAACAAGTAGAATTCTTTCATAATGCTTTTCAACAAAGACTCTCTTTGCTTTGGGGACCGCCTGGGACTGGAAAGACTACTGTCCTTGCAGGAACTATACTCGGATGGATAGAGCATTTCAGTGTATCGGGCAATTCCTTGCGAATAGGTATTGGTTCTAGTAACTATAATGCTATTGACAATGTTCTTGATGAGGTTATACAACTTATTAATCGGAGGAATGAATTATCTTCTCTAAAGGCGTTTACTTGTTCGATTCAAGTCACAAGAGTAAGGAGTAGTTCTTCACCTCCTCCACGAAATAATCAGATTATGGATATCCCTAGCGATTCTAAACAAGCACAGGAATTGATTAGTGCAATTAAAAGTGATAAAGCTGATATTATTATTATAGGTGGAACTTGGCAACAACTTGGGAAGTTAGCCGAAAAAGACAACCCTGAAAAAGAGCCTGCTGCGCCATGGTTTGATTTACTGGTAATTGATGAAGCTTCACAGGTACAGGTGGCTGCCGCAGCAGCATATTTCCTTCTTTTAAAATCCGATGGGCATGTGATTCTTGCGGGTGACCATAAGCAACTAGGACCAATATATGGATTTCAGATGAAAGACAGTGTTCAAGGGCTGTACGACTGCGTCTTCTCTTACATGAAAGAAACACATGGTATTACCCCTGTACAGCTTTATTATAATTATAGGACAAATATAGAAATCTCCGATTGGCCCAAAAAACGTTTTTACTCAAACGCATATGAGGCTAACTTTCCTGAAAAGAGGTTAAATCTTTTCATTGATATTGATACAAAACCAGCCGACTGGCCTGAACAGTTGCCCTGGTCCGATGAATATCTACGTATTCTTGACCCAGAATGCCCTGTCGTTGTCATAAGCTATTCGGCAAGCACTTACACATTATCAAATCCTTTTGAGGCACAGATTGTTGCAGCGCTTACTTTACTATACAAAAAGTTGGTAGATAAACAACAACCAGGTATATCACAGCAGGAATTTTGGAATGAAAAGATCGGAATTGTTACTCCTCACAGAGCGCAGATGTCGTCTATTAGAAATTTACTGGTTGATAACGCAGGAATGATAATGGATACACTATTTGTGGATACCGTAGACCGTTTCCAAGGTCAGGAACGGGATATGATACTTTGTAGCTATGTTGTTGCAGATAGAGATTTTATTTCATCCGAGGAATCGTTCATTCTTAGTTCGCGACGCTTCAATGTAACACTTACCCGAGCTAGAAGCAAATTTATTATGCTAGTTAGTGATACACTCTTGCAGCACTTGCCTTCAGATCCCGATGTCGCTAGAGATGCAGCCCATCTACAGCTTTTCGCTGAGCAATACTGTTGCTCAGTTTATGATAGTATTGAGTTGCCTTTTTTCGAACGGGGCAATCTATCTAAAATGAGATGTAAATTGAGAGGACGCTTTTAAATTTTAATTGCTTATTTTAGTTAGTATACGTAGAAAACAAAAAAACAAGAGAACATAGGCTTTTTGCAGATGTTCTCTTTTCATATACAAAAATAATAAGCCGTTTGCTCTATTGACCGATAGAACAAGCGGCTTTTTTGCGTGAAAGGAGGGTAAGCGTCAAAGAAACCCTCACATAGTATATCGGTTGTGTAGTTGATACAATCACAGTAAAACAAGTTGAAAAAGTTGAAAAAGTAGGCCAACTTTTTCAACCAGGAATGGAGTGATTGTATGGA
>DULR01000027.1 GCA_012840245.1 Clostridiaceae bacterium | reverse complement strand
TTAACTCAGCAATCGTGCGGTCTTTTTCTTCAATTATCTTAAGCAGTTTTTCTACCGTAATCTCTTGCGTTTCCATATGGTAATTATACCATAAAACCCGCTTAAAATCCAGATTTTCGGCACATTTGATTGAGTCAATTTACTGTAGGGAATTGAAGGCAAGACGACTTCCTGAAATAAGTCCACTCCGGCCACGCCCTTGACAATAAGCATCTCCCATATGGTTTGTCAGCCAGGGCGGCATCCCATAAAACTTGGGAGTGGCTTCGGGGCTCTTGGCTGCCACTTCTTCCATTCTACCATATGAATCCTTCTTATTGTAAAGAGTTTGCTTCGCCGTTCCCTACATCCTGTCATATCCCTGCTATTGCCCTAAGAGCGCTATATAGTGTTGTTTTATGTCCCTTATTCAATATCGTTATATTGCTATTCCATGCTTTTTCATATCTATTTGCATCAGTTCTTAGTTGTCGAATTAATTCATCTTGGAGTTGATGCTCCTGCTCCTTCTGTTCCTTCCTCTTTTGTGCCATTATCAGGTCATATACCTTTCCACCATTTTTCTTGAAAATCCTCAATTGAGATATTTTATCTGCACCATCCTTTGACCAGCCCATTGGCCTGCTGCTTAATCTGTCTGATAAAATATGACTCACATGTCCTTCTGCACTGCATCCTATTATTTCATGATTGTCTACCTTTATTTCAATTCCAGACCAGTTATTCAAGATGTACCTCCTGGCCTCCTTTATCGCATTCCGCTTGGTTTCCGATTCTGTCTTCCCAATTATTTTATCAAATACTTTTTTCAGCATAACCTTATCAGCTTCTTTTAGAGAATCTTCAAGTGCCTGCGTTATATCTTCGTCTCCCAGGTGTGCTGTCGCTACTTTTACGTATTTGCTCAAGTGGTACTTATCCAATACAAACTTGCTATTACCTATCCAGTTTAATCCTTGTTTTATCCAGGCTGCCCCGTCTCCACTTATATACACAGTTTCAATCTTATCCACATCATACGTATCTTCTATATACTGAGAAATCTCCAACCATAGTTCTTCACTATCTCGGATCCCTCCAAAATAACGGGGATTTTTTAAGACTTTTCTCTTCTTTGTGCTCTGTTCGTAATCAATTCCCTCATGAACATAAACAAGCTTTGGCATTAGTCTGTTACTCAGTCCCCATTCATCCTCTGCCTTGTGTTTCTTCTTCCCTTGCTGTGCTACATGGTCTTCGTCAGCCTCAATATACAGAATCCTTGGTGTCCCATCCTTTCTCTCTTCAAATGATGGCTGAACAATTTCAAGTTCATGTACTTTGTTCATTACGGTCTGCTTGCTTACTTCATCCATGTATGCAGCTCTTTTGCCACCTTTTCTGTAACTGCTCTCCGTTGCCTCTTCCACAGCATTAATGACAACATCAGCACTTACCCTATCATGAGGATTGATGCCGACAATCCTATCCACAAGGTATTGCCTTCTTCCGCCTTTCTTAGGTTTAAAATATGTTCGTTCATAATTTATTGCTCCAAAGCTTGTTAAAAGTCCTGTTCTATCTTTCCTCACAATTTCCCAATTCTGCTTGCGGGAAGCCGATTTCCGCAGATAGTCATCCATATCTTCAAGAACTTCTGTGACAATATCTCTTCCTAATTCAAGAAGTTCTTCATGCAATCCCAGAACAAGGTCAGCTAAATCGGAAGGTTTTTCAATAAATTGCTTTATCTTTTTTTCAATCTTTTCTACCCCAAACTCAATAAAATGTTGTATACTGTTGTACATAGAAGATGCATCCTTTCGTTAAGTATTTTGTTTGGAGACTATATCTTGTTAATGCTGCCGCATTGTGTCCAGCAGTAGATGTCGTAAATTGTCCGTATATTGACGGAATCGGTGTCCATATGTGACCGAAATACCCTTCCCCCCGTCCGAGGGGGGAGAATTAAGATAATTC
>DULR01000026.1 GCA_012840245.1 Clostridiaceae bacterium | reverse complement strand
AATGCGGGTTTTAAGATTCTTCATTCCGCTTCGCTCCATTCAGAATGACAAAACCCGAAGTTTTTCAGCAGTTTCTAACCGTCCCCTTTACTCAAAATGAGTGGAGAGGACCGTCCCCTTTACTCATTAGAACAGGCCTGTTATCCTTCCGTTCTCATCGATATCTATCTTGTTGGCACCGGGTGTTTTGGGCAGGCCAGGCATAGTCATTATTTCGCCTGTCAAAGCTACGACAAAGCCTGCTCCGGCAGAAAGCCGCACATCCCTGACCGTCAGTGTAAATCCTTCGGGACGGCCCAGCAATGCCGGATTATCGGAAAGGGAATACTGAGTCTTTGCCATGCAGACCGGGAGATTTCCATATCCCAGTGACTCTATTTGCTTTATCTCCTTTTGAGCTTTGTCTGTAAAGATAACATCCCCTCCGCCGTATATTTCGCGGTTTATTGTCTCAATCTTTTCCTTTATGGTCAGCTCGAGACCATACAGGGGTTTAAAGGATGACGGGTGGCCGGATATGATTTCACACAGCTTTTGAGCAAGCTCTATACCGCCTTCTCCGCCCTCTGCGAATACATTTGCGACAGCTGCTTCAACTTCCCACTGAGCGCATTTGTCCTTGATCAAAGCGATCTCCTGCCCGGTATCCGAAGAAAAATGGTTTATGGCAACGATAACAGGGACCCCAAACTTCTTCACATTCTCAATATGCTTCTGAAGGTTGACTATTCCGCGCTCGAGCGCTCCCACATCTTCCCTGGTGAGATCCTCTTTTTTGACTCCTCCATTATATTTGAGGGCACGTACCGTTGTCACGAGAACAACAGCATCGGGATTAAGGTTGCCATATCTGCATTTGATATCGAAGAATTTTTCAGCTCCCAGATCGGCTCCGAACCCGGCCTCGGTGACTACGTAATCAGCCAGCTTCAATGCCAGTCGGGTAGCTTTAAGGCTGCTGCATCCATGCGCGATATTGGCGAATGGTCCTCCGTGGATCAGGCATGGGGTATTTTCCAGGGTCTGAACAAGGTTGGGCTTTATTGCGTCTTTCAAAAGAAGAGTCATGGCGCCGTGAACACCTAGATCCTTTGCTGTTATGGGCCTGCCATCCAGATCGTAAGCTGCTATTATTCTTCCCAGCCGCTCTTTAAGATCAGCCAGATCCGAAGAAAGGCACAGTATCGCCATGACCTCCGAGGCAACAGTTATATTGAATCCATCCTCCCTGGGAAAACCGTTTGGTTTGCCGCCGAGCCCGACCACGATCTGACGAAGGGCACGGTCGTTCATATCCATGCATCGCTTCCAGACAATGCGCCTTGGATCTATTTTAAGTTCATTACCCTGATGTATATGGTTGTCTATGACCGCAGCCAGGAGATTGTTCGCGGCAGTTATTGCATGCATATCCCCTGTAAAGTGAAGATTTATGTCTTCCATCGGCACAACCTGGGAATAACCTCCGCCTGCTGCGCCGCCTTTGATCCCCATTACAGGCCCCATCGATGGCTCCCTCAAAGCTATCATGGCCTTCTTCCCTATCTTTTCAAGAGCCTGGCCCAAACCTACGGTAATGGTCGTTTTTCCCTCACCTGCCGGTGTAGGATTTATTGCCGAAACCAAAATCAATTTCCCATCTGGTTTTTCTTTTACTCTGTCATAGACGCAATCCTTAATTTTTGCTTTATGATCTCCATAAAGCTCCAGATCGCTGCGATCTATCCCGAGTTTCCCGGCTATCTCTTCAATTGGAAGCATTCTTGCATTTTGGGCAATTTCAATATCTGTAAGCATAATTTTTGCATCCTCCCAGCTGCTAGCTTAGTTTCCCTTGTAATTATACCATAAGTTACGCTGTCGAATATTTAATTGCTATATTTCAGTTCTATTTTTCGTTAACTAAACATAAAATATTGAGTAATTTTACTTAAATACAATAATAAAATTATCAACAGGCAGGTAGTAGCTATGAAGATCAACTATGTATCAGTAACAAAAGATTATTTTTCAAAAACAAAAGAAGAAAAATACATTGTCAGAGGTGAACTGGACTGCGTTCCGCCGTTGATCTGGTTCAGACATCTGCAATTGCTCTGGATCTGTTCGCCAAAATTATTCAAATTGTGTCCCGAGCCTAAGCTCAATAAAAACGAGATCATTATTTCAATAAAAAATCAGGAGGATATCCTGACAACTATCGATGCTTTGAAAACTCTTGTAAACAAGATCGGTTATTCTTACATAATCCAAAGTGATCAGTCACTTTTCCTGAATTTTAAAGAATCCCTGATGCAGAAGGGATAAGCGAGCAAGCAACAGATTCAGGTGATTTGTCCGGGATTTTTTACGAGATCATAAAAATCTCTTTTTTTTTGTCTTTTCGGATGTTATACTTTGATGAACATCAGAAAGGATTTACGTGCTATGAAAGTAAATAAACCTCTGGGAATACTTGCTGTTTTGTTTTCAATATTAGTATGGGGAATTTCGTTTGTTTCGACAAAAGTTGTTTTAACCGAGCTTCCTCCAGTGACTATTGCATTTTTAAGGCAGTTTGCAGCATTGGTGCCGTTGTTTGCTTTATGTTCCTTAAAAAAAGAAAATCTGAGGATAGAGCGAAAAGAGATCCTGACCTTCATCATAGCTACGTTTTTTGGTATCGTCCTTTACTTTGTATTTGAAAACACAGGCCTTACTATGACAACGGCCTCAAATGCCTCTATGCTTGTTGCCACCATCCCGATTTTCGTTCTGATCACCGAAAGCGCGGTGCAAAGAAAAAAGATCGCGGTCCCTTCTCTTATCTGCATTATCGCTTCCGTTTCAGGCGTTTACTTTGTCGTTTTTGAGGACGGACTTCCGGATTTCTCATCGAAGACTTTTTTAGGTAATATTCTGATTTTCGGCGCAATGTTTTCGTGGATCATTTACACATTTGTAAGCGAAAAGCTGGGCAAGAAGTATTCCAGTCTAAAAATGACCACCATCCAGACCCTTGCAGGCATACCTCTGTTTCTGCCATTTGTATCAGTCGAAATTCCTGCATGGAAAACACCTTCTTTTGAAGGTATCATAAACATTCTCTTTCTGGGCGTATTTTGCTCTGCTCTTGCCTATGTATTCTTCCTTTCAGGAATAAAGACACTTGGCCCTGTCCTTCCCTCGTCACTGTTGAATCTCATACCGGTGGTGACCATCTTTGCCGGCGCGATTTTTCTGGATGAGACCATCTCATTTTATCAGGCAATGGGAACTGTGCTTATAATCGGCAGCCTGACATTCCTGAGCATACATAAACTAAAGAGTTCGGAATAATTCCTGATATTTTACCTCCTTCACCGGGCTGTCCAATTTTGTGGACTGACCATATATTGTACTAAACGTGATAAGTAAGGAGGTAGAACAATGTTTCAGCAACGTGACCGTAACCGTGATCGTGATCGGGACAGGGATCGGGACAGAGACAGGCGTGATTTCAGAAGAGGCTCTCCTTTGGATATATTAAGGTTTTTCCTGCCGGTACAGCCTTTTTCTCCTTTCACTCCACAACGCCCGGCCGATAGTCCTCCTTTGGGACCACCGCCGGCATTCATTCCTCAACGACCCATCGGCCCCTTCGCCGTTGATCCAGGCGCAATATTCAATTGCCGCTTCCGGTTTACTTACATTTGGCCTCAAAGAATGAGCCCGTTCTGGTTCTATCCAACATTCGTCGGGCCCAGATCGGTAGCGGGCTTCAGATGGAATGGATTCAGCTGGAATTATTTCGGTATCGATCTGCGGGAAATCCAGGCATTTCAATGTTTTTAGTTTTCGCCTATTGGCCAAAGCGGGCTAATATAAAGCCCGCTGTTTGTTATATATGTATTTGTTTATTTGATGTGTATATTCTTTTAAAAATTTTAAATTGGATTCTTCGCCAAGAATATGCGAAGCATATTCTTTCGGCAGAATGACATGGCGGGATTATGCAGTATATAGTCTTGTAGCTCATCCTTAGTGCTGGGCTTCTGATAATCATGGCATGTCCGTCCCTGTGACAATCTTATGTCAACAGAACCGTCCCCGTGACAATCTTATAACTATATCGTATAATAACGTATATTATAATTTTTTGTGATCTGGAGCAGTTGTGATGGATAAAAGCGGTATAGACAGGATAAACGAACTTGCAAGAAAGGCAAAAAGCATTGGCCTTACCGAGGAAGAAAAACTGGAGCAGCAAAGGCTCAGACAGCAATATATAGCCGAATTCAGACAAAGCCTGAAAGCAACTCTTGAAAATGTTGTGATCGTTGAGCCGGACGGCAGTAAGCGCTACCTGAAAAACATAACTCGCGACGATCCAACCAGCAAAGATCAAAGCTGACAGAATGATGAATTAGCTTATATTGACATCTTTTCCTGAAATACTTATGGCACTGCGGAACCGGAAAAGCTCCACAGTGCCATAAAACTGTAAGATAAATCACGTATATTGTTAACTGAATACTTGATTTTTTTAATTTTTATTTTTTTATTGGATATAGTCTGTCTCTTCCGCCCATCCATTTTCTTAAGACTTCAGGAATGATAACGCTTCCGTCTTCCTGCTGGTACTGTTCCACCAAAGCGGGCAGGATCCTGCTCGTAGCAAGGCCTGATGCATTCAGGGTATGAACGTATTCGGTCTTCTTGCTGTCCTTGCGTCTGAATCTGATATTTCCTCTTCTTGCCTGGTAGTCGTATGCGTTTGAGCATGAACTTACTTCTTTATAATCATTCATGCTGGGGATCCAGATCTCTATATCAAATGTTTTTCCCATGCTGGCGCTGCAGTCCTGGGCAGCAAGCTTGCTCACCCTGTGATGGAGGCCAAGGCCCTGAACAAGTCTCTCGGCCTTGTTGACCAGTTCTTCCAGTGCAGCCTCTGACTGCTCAGGAAGCGTATATTGGAACATTTCGACCTTGTTGAACTGATGCCCTCTGATCATTCCTCTTTCTTCCGCGCGATAGCTTCCTGCCTCCTTGCGATAGCATGGTGTATACGCGAAATACTTCTTAGGAAGATCCTCTTCATTCAATATTTCATCACGATGATAATTGATCAGGGCTGTTTCAGCTGTCGGGAGAATGAATTGCATCCTGTCGCTCACTTCACTGGCTTCGACCTTGAACACATCTTCGGCAAACTTGGGGAATTGTCCTGCTGTATAGCCGCACTGGTAAGTCAGTATATGAGGAGGAAGCATGAACTGATACCCGTCTTTTGTATGCTCTTCGATGAAATAATTAAGAAGAGCCCACTCCAGAAGAGCGCCGTCTCCCGTATAAACCCAGAATCCGTTTCCGCCTATTTTTACTCCTCTTTCATAGTCGATCAGACCTAATGATGTGACCAGATCCACATGATTTTTGGGAGTGAATGAGAATTCAGGCTTCTCTCCAAATGTACGGATGACTCTGTTGTTTTCCTTCCCGCCTGCAACTACGTCCTCAGCCGGAATATTGGGAAGTCCTGCAAGAAAATCGTTTATTTTTTTCTCTATATCCCGAAGCTCATCGTCCAGTTTTTTTATTTGGTCGCCTATTTCCTTCATTTCAGCCTTAAGCTGGGAAACATCGGTGCCCTGCTTCATCAGAACAGGGATCTCGCCGGATACCTTGTTTCTTTTCGCCTTCAGTTCATCGGCCTCAATGATGATACTTCTTCTTTTCTGATCCCATGACAGGAGCTCTGTAAAATCCACTTCAAAAAGCCTTTTCTGCAGAGCATTTTTCACTTCTTCAGGGTTGTTTCTGATTCTTTGAATGTCCAGCATATCTTGATCCTCCTTATAAAACAGGCATGTTGATTCAGTTTGCAGTCAATGCCTTGTTCAATGCTTCCTTTTCTTCTTTGGACAGCTCTTTGGAAGGCTGTCCGTTTAAGATCTCCTTGGTATACACATAAGAGTTTTCCCTTGTATAAATACCGGTTATCATAAATCCATCCTTTTTGTCATTCAAGGCAGCCAAAGAAAAACTCATGTTGTTTCCCACATTTTCAAATGCATTATATGTAATCAGACCCACATTTCTGATGCATGCAGGCATCTTTTTTTCAAGTCCTGAGATCCTGCTTTCGATCTGTCCGTCTATCTCTTTCTTAATTCTATCCATTTCATTGGAATATGAAAGCATCAGATCCTCAACATTTTTATCACTTAATCCTTTAAGCAGCAATTTGTATTTTTTTATCATTCTGTTCAGTCTGAAATGATCGACCACGATCAGTAAAAAGCAAAAGGCAGATAATCCAACGCCAATATATATCAGTTGCTCCATACAATATCCATACCCTGATGAGAAAATACATCAGTTTTGTCAGGGTATGAATATGACACCTCCTTGGTTTTTATTTCATTATTATATTTCAATAGAATAATACAATAACGGATTAAAGAAAAGCTATTCTGACATAAAAACTGAAAAGCTTTATTCAGAATTTTTGAGCATCATATCTATAATTCTTTCGAAATCTTCGCTTGAATAATACTCAAACGTGATCTTTCCCTTCTCTTTATTTCTTAATATGCTGACCTTGGTACCATATACCGATCTTAGTTTTTCCTCCAGACTGTTCATCTCGGCTGACAGCTTGTCAACAGTTTTTTGCTTCTGATTTTTCTTTTGCTTCTTTTCTTCAAGGGAGGCAAGCTTTTCTGCCTCTCTGACATTCAGATTCCTTTCGATTATACGATTTGCCAGGTTTTTTTGTTTATCCTTATCGGAAATAGTAATGAGCGTGCGGGCATGTCCGCTTGAAAGCCGTCCATCGGCAACCATATCCTTTATTTCCTGCGGAAGGCTGAGTAGCCTTACTGAGTTGGCTATGGCAGTACGGCTTTTACCCACAATTTTGGCTACTTCTTCCTGAGTAAGCGAATACTCTTCGATCAGTTTTTGGTACGCCTCGGCCTCTTCCACAGGATTCAAATCTTCCCGCTGAAGATTTTCTATCAGGGCTATTTCCATTACCTCGCGGGAGGATATGTCTTTTACAATAGCAGGGATAGTTTTCAGTCCGGCAAGCTTTGCAGCGCGCCACCTTCTTTCTCCCGCCACGATTATATATCTGGATCCCTCTGTCTTGACAATGATAGGCTGGACAACGCCATGCTCTTTGATGGACTGAGCCAATGCTTCCAGACGCTCCTGGTCAAAGATCTTCCTGGGCTGCTGGCTGTTTGGATCTATATCATTTATTCTTATTTCCAATACACTGTTTTTTGCTTCCTCAAGCGCATTGGCTGAACTGATCAGGGCTCCCAGCCCTTTGCCTAAACCCTTCTTCATGTCATATTTCCTCCGAACTCATTATAACTTCTTCGGCCAGCTCCATATAGCACTCCGCGCCTCTGGATTTGTTGTCATACAGAATGATCGGAAGGCCATAACTCGGAGCTTCACTGAGGCGTACATTTCTGGGTATTATGGTGCGATAGACTTTATTTCCGAAGTACTTTTTGACCTCTTCAACGACCTGGATGGACAAATTGGTCCTTCCGTCAAACATCGTAAGAACTACACCTTCTACTCTCAATGATTTATTAAGATGCTTCTGAACCATTTTTACCGTGTTCATCAGCTGGCTCAATCCTTCAAGGGCATAATATTCGCATTGGATCGGGACCAGTATGGTGTGGGCTGCAGTCAAAGAATTGATGGTCAGCAAGCCCAACGAAGGAGGACAATCAATTATGATAAAATCATACTTGTCATTTACATCTTCAAGCGCATTCTTCAGCCTTGTTTCTCTCGAAAAAACTGAAACGAGCTCCACTTCCGCGCCTGCCAGATTTATGTTGGATGGGGAAAGATGAAGTCCTTTTATTTGTGTTTCGATCAGGGTGTCTTCTATGGGCATCTCATTTATTATCGTATCATAGATCGAATTTTTTATTGTGTTTTTATCAACACCAAGGCCGCTTGTCGTATTTCCCTGCGGATCTATATCGATCACAAGCACCTTTTTGTTTTTTACCGCCAGGCAAGCGCTTAAGTTCACAGCTGTCGTTGTTTTACCCACACCGCCTTTTTGGTTGGCAATAGCGATAATTCTGGCCATCAGAGCACCCCATTCATAATTTAAATTATTCAGGATCCTAAATGTTTCACGTGAAACAATAGTGAAAGTACTTGATTCCTCACATGAATCATAAAGGCATCAAAAATAAAGTTACTCTCTTTTTGTCTTTCTGTCAAACCGGCAAACTCTGTATGTTGTTAAAAGGATGACATAATAATTCAAAAAGTTATTCACGTAAGTATAAATAATTTTACCATATCGATCCTTAATAAACTACACCTTCATGATTATATCAAACGAAATATTCCCTGTATCGTTATTTATACCACGGATGATGATGTTTTGGCCATCTTTTGCCTTTAGTACTGAAAAAGTATCGTTTTTTCTCAGCTCGGAAAGAAAGAACATATCATATCTTTTTATTTTTTGAAGGTTATTTTTCTCCTCTTCATCCAAAGCGTCATATGCAAATTCGCCATATCTTGCATTATTGACATGTCCAAGACAATCGATAAAGCTGCTATAAACCTTTCTTTCATCTACTTTCTCAAAATCCATATCGGTTTTGAATGCGGGCGATGCTTCGATCGTAAACTCATCCGATGTACAGTTCAATTCGAACGGTGTTTCTTTTTTTCTGTAAACAGATCTGTTTGCAATATCCATCAGCACAGAAAATGTAGAGCCGTGGAAAACCAGCTCAGAGTTTTCATCACTGAAAACAAATTCTCTTCTGAAAAAAGGACCTTTTCTTTGCGAATACCAGGTTTGAGCATACAGTTTTCTCAGCCCGTCTGTTGGCTTCACCAGTTCCAGAGACAAGGAAATAAGGACCCATGCAAGATTATATTTCATCGTCACATCCATGTTGAGATTTATTCTGCTTAAGTGTCTTTCGACCAGCTTGCTGAACATTTTTTGATATGCATATGGTTTCAGGCAGTTATTTTCATTATAATCGGAGATATCCGGTATTATTTCGTAAACATGATCTTTCTCTCTCATCTTATTTACCTCTTTAAAATTCAATAATATTTATGTTCAACTTATTCCATACAATAAATTAATTATATAGCTTTTTGCTGAGCACCAGATCATAATGTTTCACGTGAAACAATTTTCGCTGCGCGCAGAATGACAAGTGATATTATTTCAAAGCACCTTTTCAAATGCTATTCTTTTATCTCCTGATTCAAGATATATAATACCACAATATTTGAAATCATTATTGCTGAGCATTTTGATCATAGACTTGTTATCCTGATGGGTGTCGACTCTTAATATATATATGTTCCTTTCACGGCAGATACTTTCTAAATGCTTAATTATTACAGATGATATTCTCTTTCCCTTAAACCTGCTGTCGACCGCAATACGGTGAATAACAGCATACCTTCCATCTGTGATCCAACTGCCATCATAAATTTTTTCATAGGATCTTTCAGCTCTTAAGGATAAAACTACAGTGGCTATTATAAGATCATCATCCTCAATAACATAGCACTCCCCATTTTCAATATCATTTTTTATGATATCAGGATTGGGATAGTTGTTCTGCCACTGATCAATGCTGTTTTGCCTGAAATATTCCTGCGCCTGTTTTATGATTTCATAGATTCGGTAAATATCATTATAATTAGCTTTTCTGAATATCATACTGCTCCTTGCTGTTACCTAAAATCGAACTATATTCCGGATATTTTCTCTGCTTAGCCCAACTATGTCATCCTGATCAGAGAAGCCGCTTAGCGTTTTCTCCTACAAAGGATCTAATAAAACAGATTCTTAGTTGCAGCGACTTATGTCGCTTCATCTCAGAATGACAAGGTAAAGCTTCGCCGGACTAAGAATACGATTATCAGATCACATCAATCAATTTTTGTTTACAGATGTTTCACGTGAAACATTTATTTTTTTTATATAAGGTTCTTCGCTGCGCTCAGAATGACACAATACTTTTATTTACATCTAACTATACCTGTATGAACAACTGTAAAAAGAAAGAGGCATAGCCTCTTCCTTTGATACTTCATATTCTAGATATCCAAATTGCTAACCAGTTTGGCATGCTTTTGTATGAATTCTTTTCTTGGCTCTACTTTTTCTCCCATCAGTGTCGTAAATATTTCATCTGTCACTACCGGATCGTCTACTTCGACTTTGAGAATCTGTCTTGTTTCAGGATTCATTGTAGTTTCCCAAAGCTGTTCGGAATTCATCTCACCAAGACCTTTGAATCTTTGTATCGTTATGTTTCCGTCATCCCTGCTCCAGTTCTTTTCCTTGAAAAGCTTTGCAAGCTCTCTTTCATTATATACGTAATACTCTTCCTTCCCTTTTTTTACCTTGAACAACGGGGGCTGTGCTATATATACATGTCCGTTTTCAACCAGTGGTCTCATATATCTGTAGAAAAAAGTCAAAAGAAGAGTTCTTATGTGCGATCCGTCTACATCGGCATCAGCCATTATGATCACCTTGTGATAGCGAAGCTTGGATATATCGAAATCCTCACCTATGCTTGTTCCCAATGCGGTGATAACAGGGCTCAGCTTCTCATTGCCCAATACCTTGTCTTCCCTTGATTTCTCGACATTGAGCATTTTTCCCCAAAGAGGAAGGATAGCCTGGAACCTGCGGTCTCTTCCCTGCTTTGCGCTGCCTCCGGCTGAATCTCCTTCGACTATGAATATTTCACACTTTGATGCGTCTTTCTCTGAGCAATCGGCCAGTTTGCCCGGCAGAGAAGTGGACTCAAGAACAGACTTTCTCTTTGTAAGCTCTCTTGCCTTTCTTGCAGCTTCTCTCGCCCTGAAGGAGAGAAGAGTCTTTTCAACTATGATCTTTGCTATCCTGGGGTTCTCCTCCAATATATATGACAGCTTATCTGTTACTACTGCTTCTGTAAATGACCTTATTTCGGCATTACCAAGCTTTGTTTTCGTCTGGCCTTCGAACTGGGGCTCATGCAGCTTTACACTTACGATCGCCGTAAGACCTTCCCTCACATCCTCGCCTGAAAGGTTCTTGTCGTTTTCCTTCAGTTGATTTATTTTTCGTGCATAATCGTTGACTACTTTTGTTATTGCAGTCTTGAATCCTGTTATGTGGGTGCCGCCTTCGGTTGTATTAATGTTGTTGGCATAACCGTATATGTTTTCATTGAATGAATCAGTATATTGCATGGCAATTTCCAGCTCGACATCATCCTTCCTGGCGGAGAAATAAATAACTTCAGGATGCAAGACCTCTTTATTTTTGTTTATATACTCGACAAATGAGCTTATTCCTCCCTCATAATGAAGAACTACACTGTTTTCTTCCTGGGCTCTTTTATCTGTAAGATAAATAGTAATATCCCTGTTCAGAAACGCCATTTCCCTGAAGCGCTTCAGAAGGACATCAAAATCGAACACCGTTTCTTCAAATATCTCCGGATCAGGTTTGAAACAGGTCTTGGTGCCGGTACAGTTTTCATCACATTCACCGATTATTTCGACAGCTGTTACCGGAATGCCCCGTTCATATCTTTGCTTATAAATCTTTCCGTCCCTTGAGACCTCGACTTCCATCCATTCAGAAAGAGCATTAACGACAGAAGCGCCTACACCATGCAAACCTCCGGATACTTTATATCCGTCCCCTCCGAATTTTCCGCCGGCATGAAGAACAGTATGAACAACCTGCATAGTCGGTATCTGCAGCTTCGGATGGATCCCTGTCGGGATACCGCGCCCATTGTCGAAAACAGTGATACTGTTATCTTCATTAATAATAACATTTATCTGATCGCAATATCCTGCAAGAGCTTCATCTATACTGTTGTCTACGATTTCATAAACAAGGTGGTGGAGGCCTCTGGATGATGTGCTTCCTATATACATTCCAGGTCTTTTTCTTACGGCTTCCAGTCCCTCTAACACCTGGATCTGTTCTTCATTGTAACCATTATGATTTTTGTTTTCAGACATTTTATGTTTCTTCCTCCCATAAAGAGTCTTCTTGTGTGTTTTATTCTGCGGTCAACAATCACTGATTGAAGCGATTGCTATCCCGTGTCAGTTTCAGTATTCTCTTTTTCAGCGTTGCTGAAGAAATCGGTGAAAGGTATACTTTCTGTTTTCCTTTATTTACTGTCACTATGAATGACTTTGGAATGTCATTGCCTACCGTTACAACCATTCCTTTTTCTTCACAACTTTTTAAAAACTCTCTCGTATTATTTGAAGTCGTGGTTTTTTCTATATCCATTATTGCCAGTATGTCATTCAAAAAGACTATCATTTCTTCACCGATATGCAAAAACACACTATGTCAGGCAAATGCCCGACTTCCCCCCTTTTCGGCTTATTATTCCATTATGTAATTTTTACACTAGAATTATTTTAGTCCAGTTTTCAAATATGGTCAACTTTATATATTTTCTGAGATGTATACCGTTCCTTCCCTGATCAAAAATCTTTTTATATCCTTATCCTTTATTTTTTCAAATGGAAGATCATCAGTAGTCGTAATTATAGTTTGTACATCCGATAAACCTCTGAGAAGATATTCCTGCCTTTTAAGATCAAGTTCAGAAAGAACATCATCAAGAAGCAAAACAGGCTTTTCATCCTTTATTTCTTCTGTATAAAAAAGCTCAGCAAGGATCAGCGACAGTGCCAGTGTCCTCTGCTGGCCCTGCGAGCAGAATTGTCTTGAATTCAAATCGTTGAGCAATATTTCGAAGTCATCTCTGTGTGGCCCATATAAGCATTGAGAAATGTTCAACTCTTTTTCGATCCCATTTTTGAGTTTTTCGGAAAGCTTTTCCCTGAAAAAATCTTCATCTGAATCTTCATCAAATTCGCAATAGGTTTTGTACTGCAGCACTGATGTTTCCAAACCGGATGTTATACTTTTTATTTCTTCCTTCATATAGCCATCCAGCTTTTTTAGGGCTATCATCCTCAAATACGATATTTTTGCGCCCAATGCCGCGATATGCTCATTCCATACCGAAAAAATATCCTCATATTTCTTTTCGTTTTTCCATTTCTTCAAAGCTGCGGCCTTATTTTTTATCAGCTTGTTGTACCTTTTCAATATGTAAAGATATTGTCTGTCGGTCTGACATAAAAGAATATCCAGAAATTTTCTTCTTTCTGCAGGAGATCCTTTAACAACATCAAGTGTTTCAGGAGAAAAAAGGATCATATTCAGAGTTCCCAGCACATCTGAGATCTTATCTCTTTTTATCCCGTTAATTTCCAGGAATCTGCCTTTTTCTCTTGAATATTTAATCCTTATTGAGTTTTCCCTGCCATTTGCGTTGCTTCTGAGACGAAGCTCGAAACCTTCGCAGTTGTATTTTATAAGATCATGATAGTTGTTGGTCCTGTGTGATTTTCCGGTTGAGGCTATATACAGGGCTTCCAGGATATTTGTCTTCCCCTGCGCATTCTGACCATACAGTATGTTAATTCCATTTCCGAATGAAATCTTCTGATTCTCATAATTTCTGAAGTTTATCAGTTCCAAATCCTGTACAGTCACGTTTGTCCACCATTTTGAACTATTTTATATTCTTCCTTATCGTTTATATTGATTATATCTCCGCCTCGAAGCTTTCTTCCTCTTCTTGTTTCTCTTTCGTTGTTTACATATATATCGTTTTGGGCAATAAAAAGCTTTGCTTCTCCTCCTGTCCTGATCGTATCTGTAAGCTTCAGGAACTGGTCAAGCTTTATATAATCAGTATCGATTTTTATTTCCTTCACATGATTTTCATTCATTTGCTTCCCTTTTTTCTCCTGTCTTCCCCTGCAGCCTCTCAGTTATTTTTTATCCTGACCGGCAGTATAAGGTACAGATATCTGTCATGATCCACTGCTGTAACAATGCATGGACCTATAGATGATGTAAATGATATTTTTATCTTCTCGTCAGAGATTACCTTGAGAGCATCAAGAAAATATCTGGGATTAAAACCGATCATCATAGGCAGACCTGAATTTTCAATCTTAAGCTGTTCCTTTGACATTCCAATGTCTGCTGCAGATGATATTATCATTTCATCATCGTTTATATTGAACTTTACCGGATATCTCTTGTCTTCGCTGGTTATAAGAGAAGCCCGTTCGATGCTTTCGGTAAATTCCCTTGTGTTGATGGTGATAACCGTTTCAAACTGTGACGGTATATAGCTTCTGTAGTTCATAAATTCTCCGTCAAGTACATTTGATGAGATCCTGCATTCTTCGAATATGAACGAGATCAGATTTCCGGACAAAGCCACCGTTACAGGATCATCGCTCGTCTCCAGTATCCTTAATATTTCATTCATATTCTTTCCGGGAACAACGACTTTAAAACTTACATCTTCTTTAATTATGGAATTGCTGACTGCCATTCTGAATCCATCCAGCGCAGCGATCCTTATTTCGCCGTTTTCCACTTCTATCAGACATCCTGTCATGATTTTTCTGTTCTCATCGGTACCAACAGCGAATATGGTCTGTCTTATAAGTTCTTTTAATGCTCCCTGGCTTATGGTGAATGAAATCTCCTTCTCAACTACCGGAGGAAGCGGATATGAGTCTGATTCCATACCGTTTATCTCAAAATATGAGTTCAGACATTCTATTTTGACCTTATTTCCGTCGAATACTTCTATAGAAACTGGAGCATCGGGAAGCTTCCTTATAATATCACCAAAAATTCTGCTGTTTACAACAATAGATCCTTTTTCCCTTATATCGGCCTCCGCATGATATTCTACAGACAAATCGAAGTTATTGCCGACCAGCTTTAGCTTTTCACCTGCTTCCATGTATACTCCTTCAAGAATAGGAAGTGTTGCTTTTGCCAAAATGGCTTTCTGTACTATGTTAATTGCATCCAGCAGGTTTTGCTTAAGAATTATAACTTTCATCTCACTTGTCTCCTTGTTCTGTTTTCTTTTATTTTTATAATTATCCCAGTCGTAGTAGTAATAAGTTGTGTGAATTATGTTGAAAAGTGTCTGAGCCTGTTTGTATAAAGCATTTTCAGCTGTTAATAAAACTGTTGATAAACATGTTTTTTTATCGGGTCAACTTTTGTTTAATTTTTATACACATTTTATATGTCAACATGTCCACATCTTCTGGGGATAATCCTGGTTAAAATTTGCCGAAATCTACTGTTTCCCTGTTATGTTTCTTTTCATTTCGATAATGGCACGTCTCAGTTCAGCGCTTCTTTCCATTTCATCCTGTATTTTGTCGCAGGCATGCATGACTGTCGTATGATCTCTCCCGCCAAAGACCTGGCCTATCCTTGGGAGAGACATTCCTGTAAGCTCCCTGCAGAGATACATTGCGACCTGTCTTGGGAAAGCTACATCTCTTGATCTTTTTTGTGTGACCAATTGATCGGGAGAGATGTCATAATAACGTGAAACGACCTTCATTATGGTCGAATGGTTGATATTGGTTTCAGTCCTTCCCGCCAGGATCTGCTTCAGACAATCCTGCGCAAGATCAAGCGTTATGGGACTGCCGGTCAGGGAAGCATATGCGATCACCCTGTTGAGAGCTCCCTCCAGTTCCCTTATGTTCGATTCAATATTATTTGCAATATAGACAAGGACCTCATTTGGTATGTCATATCTCTCCAGCTGTGACTTTTTACGAAGTATTGCGATCCTTGTCTCGGTATCCGGGGCCTGAATGTCGGCGATAAGTCCCCATTCGAACCTTGAACGGAGACGTTCCTCCAGTGTAAGGATCTCTTTCGGAGGTTTGTCGCTTGAAATTACTATCTGCTTATTCAGCTCATAAAGGGCATTGAAGGTATGGAAAAATTCCTCCTGCGTTCTTTCCTTTCCTCCAATGAACTGTATATCGTCGATCAACAGAACGTCAATATTCCTGTATTTATTGCGGAATTCCTCGTTTTTGTCATCCTTGATGGCATTTATAAGATCATTTGTGAATTTCTCGGATGATGTGTAAAGGACCCTTGCCTCACTGTTCTGCTCCAGCACATAATGTCCGATTGCGTGCATTAAATGCGTCTTTCCAAGGCCGACTCCGCCATATATGAAAAGCGGATTATAAGCGGTGGCCGGAGCTTCGGCAACGGCAAGAGCCGCGGCATGTGCCAGTTGGTTGCCTGTTCCTTTGACAAATGTACTGAATGTGTATTTAGGATTCAATAAGGACTGATAGTTAGTATTATCTTCGGTGCTGACTTCTCTTTTTGCAGGTCCTTCTCCGGACTTGACGATTAAATCTATATCCAGATTTCTGTTGGTAACATGTTTAATTGCATTCTGCAACAAATCTTTATACCTTGATTTTATAATACCGAGATTGAATTCAGAAGGCACTTCCAGGACAATGCTGTTTTTATTTAAAGAGACAGGCTCTATGGTTTCTATCCACGTTGAAAAGCTTACGCTTGTCAATTCCTCTTCAAGCAGCTTTAAGACCGCTGACCATGTTTCATTTATATCAGATGCCATTTGAATTCCTCCATTTGTTTTCCTGACCGTATAAATAAATATATCAAACTTCAAAGTATGATTCAACATAAACTGTCTCTATTCAGGCTTATGATTTAACAAGCAGGAAGAAGCGTGTATAACGTTGTAAAAACGGCATTTTTTATGGGGTAAAGCAGATTATTCCTTAACCCTCTGCTGCCCCTGAAAAATAGCTGGTATGGATCTGTTCTTTACAAAACATATTATATATGTAAATATACAGCATCGAATTTTCGGTTTTCCTTGACTTATATGCATCTGAAGTTATATAATATTTGCTGGTGTCCTTAAAATTATATTGTACATTGTGATAATAACGCACTGAACGGAGGTGTTTGATATATGCTTCGTACTTATCAGCCTAAGAAAAGGCAGCGCAAGAAAGAACATGGCTTCAGAAAAAGAATGAAAACAGCCAACGGAAGAAAAGTGTTAAGAAGAAGAAGAATGAAGGGCAGAAAGAAATTAACTGCATAAAGACCATTTTATTGGTCTTTTCTTCTATTATACTAATAATCATAAGTGTTATGGGGTAAAATTTTGTCAAAAACATAACAGAGTAGAATTGTTGAATTTAGAATGAGCAAACTGCCTGTATTAACAAAAAACAGAGAATTCCAAAGGATCTACAGCAGAGGTAAATATGCCGCTTCTGCTTTATTGGTCATATATGTTCTTCAGAATAATCTTTCTGTAACCAGACTTGGTATTACGACCAGCAAGAAGGTCGGCAACGCAGTAAAAAGAAACAGGATGAGAAGACTGATTAGAGAAAATGTGAGACTTCTGTATAACCGTTTGGAAAGGGGCTTCGATGTAGTGATCGTAGCCAGGAAGTTTCAGGACAATGCTACTCTGGATGTTGTAGGAAAAGAGCTTAGATATCTGTTTCATAAAATGGGTCTTATAGACAGGGAAACCAGGGAAACCAATGTTTAAAAAAGCGTTATTGGCAATCATAAGGTTTTATAGAAAATATTTGTCTCCGCTAAAGGGCAAGCCTTCATGCAGATTTTATCCCACCTGCTCTCAGTATGCCATGGACGCCATAAGCAAATATGGTGCTTTTAAAGGTACTTTTTTGGCAATACTTAGGATATTGAAATGTCATCCTTTCCATCCCGGAGGGTATGATCCTGTAAAGTAGTAATTCGGAGGAAGAACATATGGGAGGTATACTTAGCGCGATAGGACTTCTGTTCGGAAAGCTGATGTATTTTATTTACAATACCATTGGTTTTCACAACTATGCGCTTTCGCTCGTTTTCTTTACAATAGCCTACAAGTTGATACTTTTGCCTCTATCAATCAAACAGATGAGATCGACTCAGCTGATGCAGGAGCTTCAGCCTGAGCTTCAGAGGATCCAGGAAAGATATAAAAATGACAGGGAAAAGCTTCAGGAAGAACAGCTCAAATTCTATCAGGAAAAAGGCTACAACCCTACTTCCGGATGTCTTCCTCTCCTGATACAGATGCCTATTATTCTTGCACTCTTTTATGTTATCAGGATGCCCATGTCCTACATGGTGAGTATTCCGGCCAGATCTGTCAGTTATATGGCTATAGTTTCTATCCAAAACGGAGATCTGCCAAGCATTAAAACAGATCTTGAGATTAAAGATCCCAACACACAGACTTTGGATGACAAATACCTTCAGGATCTGTACGGAGAATTGACCAAAAAAGATCTGTATATCGAGATAAAACTTTTGGACATCATAGGCAGAAAGCCTGAACTGGTCATCAATAACCCATATCTTTCAGATGAACATAAACAGGTACTTAAGGACTTCGATCTCAGGATGTTCAAAATCTTTAATCTGGGTGTGAAGCCTGAATTCAATGTTAAAAAGATGATCGAAAGCCCTGGAACATATATTCCGCCGCTGATTATCATTTTGATAGCAGTAGCAACGACATTTCTGACTACAGCGCAAATGATGCCCCAGCAGCAGCAGACAGGAAAAGACGGAAAACAGGCCAATGCAGGATGTGCAGGAAAGGGTATGATGCTTATGAGCCCGATCATGACACTGTGGATCGGTATGAGCACCCCCTGCGGACTGTCTGTTTACTGGACACTTAACAATATATTATCCTTTGCCCAGCAGAAAGTGATGAACAAGTATTTCAAGAAGGACGATAATACCCAAAAGGAGGGGAATAAGGGTGCCAAAGTCAATAATAAAAGAGGCTAAGACAGTTGACGAAGCTATCAGACTTGCATGCGAGGAACTCGGAACCGACATCGACAATGTTGACGTAGAGATCATAAATGAAGGAAATAAAGGACTTCTCGGAATCATTGGAAATAAAAACGCAGTCGTAAAGGTGACACAAAAGCCGGGGATCGATGATATCATAGTGGATTTCCTGCGCCCGATTTTTGAGAAGATGGAGATTACCGCAAACCTCGATATAATCCATGAGGAAGATCATATCACAGTGCGTTTAACCGGGGATGACATCGGTATCGTGATAGGAAGAAGAGGCGAAACGCTTGATTCGCTGCAATACCTGCTTAGTCTTGTTGTGAATCGCAAAGCCGGCGAATATACGCGTGTCGTACTGGATGTTGCCGATTACAGACAAAAAAGAGAGGAAACTCTTATAAGGCTGGCAAACAGAGTGGCAGACAAGGTCACCAGATATAAGAAAAGTCTGACTCTTGAGCCGATGAATCCTTATGAAAGAAGGATAATCCATTCGACACTGCAGAACCATAAGTATGTCGACACTCAGAGTATCGGTGAAGAGCCGAACCGAAAGGTCGTTGTCCGCTACAAACAGGGCGGAAAATCAAATTGATCGTAATGAACTGGAAGACCATTGAATCGATATGTGTTCAATGGTCTTTAATGAGGGGATGTCTCAAAAGTGGAATGTGGAATTCTGAGGTCCTGAAAACGGCCGGTTTTGAGATAGTCCCTTTTTAATTGTCACGGTGTCACAGGGACAGTTCGAAACCACTGAAAAACTATGGGTTTTGTCATTCTGAACGGAGCAAGGCGTAGTGAAGAATCTTAAAACCCGCATAGTCAGCTAATCAGATCCTTCGACTCCGCTGCGCTCCGCTCAGGATGACAATAAGAATACGACTTTTGCAGTGGTT
>DULR01000005.1 GCA_012840245.1 Clostridiaceae bacterium | reverse complement strand
GTACACAATTTATTAATCTTTCGACAAGGTGTCCGGATGTGCCGAAATCAGTGTCCGGATAATTCCGAAATCACTGTCCGGATGTTTTCGAAAACAGTGTCCGTATGTGTCCGAAATATGCATTCTGACACTAAATATCAACAGAAACCGGGACTAAAGAATATCCAAACTAATATATGAATCTGATATAATAATAAATAGCTTTCTAATAAAATATTTTATACCGGAGCTTAATAATGAAGCATATTATTCGATTGTTCAAGCTATCAAAACCCTGGGCCAGATATCTGGTTGTCTCAACAATAGCTTTGCTGCTGATTTCAGCAATAAACCTGACTGCCCCTTATCTGACCTCCGAGGTCATTTCAATAATGGAAAGCGGCGCTTTCAGGGATTCCATCAATAAAATAGTGATCCTGGCACTCGCCCTATTGGGCTGTTTCGCGCTGAGGGCATTTTTTCAGTTTCTTAACAACTATTTTGCCCATGTTGCGTCCTGGAACCTGGTGGCACACCTGAGGGGTGTTCTGTACAGCCATTTTCAGAAGCTGTCCATGCGATATTATCATGACAAGCAAACAGGACAGCTCATGTCGAGAGTTATAAATGACATAAACACCTTTGAAAATCTCATAGCGCACGCGATCCCTGATCTTGTGACCAATATTCTGACCCTTATAGGGGTCCTTGTAATCCTGCTGATGATAAATCCTGTTCTTTTATTGCTGGTCTGCATACCCATCCCCTTCATCGCCCTTTTATCAGTGGTCCTTCGTAAAATACGCAAGTATTTCAGAGTGGGACAGGCTAAGATCGCAGAGCTCAATGCCGTATTGCAGGATAATTTCTCAGGGATGAAGGAGATCCAGGTATTCAACAAACAGGAATACGAAGCAGGAAGAGTGGCAGAAAAGTCTGTCGAGCATTCGACAGCGCTGATAAAGGCATTGTTTTACTCAGGCATACTCAACCCTGCAGTGAATTTTATATCGTCAACGGGTACGGTAATTGTACTTATTGCGGGTCCCATCCTTGCCCTTAGCACAGGGCTCAGCATTTCTGATGTAGTGGCTTTCCTGCTTTATCTGAATCTGTTCTATGCGCCTATTTCCACCCTGACCCGTGTGGTCGAAGACATGCAGCAGGCTCTGGCAGGCGCTGAGCGTGTTTTTGAGGTGCTTGACACAGAGCCGGATATAAAGGATTCGCTCAATGCCAGAAAGGTAGGAAGGCTTTCAGGTCAGGTCGAATTTAGAAATGTAAGCTTTTCATACAGCGATGATATTCCTGTTCTGAACGATATCAGCTTTGAAATCAGGCCGGGCCAGATGGTAGCTCTGGTCGGTCCCACAGGTGTTGGGAAAACTACCATATCGGCATTGATAGCGCGTTTTTATGATCCCGATTCGGGAGAGATACTGATGGATGGCATCAACATAAAGGATATGACTCTGGAAAGCCTGAGAAACCAACTGAGCATCGTTCTGCAGGATGTATTCCTGTTTAATGGCACAATTGCCGAAAACATAGCATATGGCTGCAGCAATGCGACCCGCGAGCAGATAGAAGAGGCGGCTAAAACAGCATGTATACACGACTTTATAGAATCATTGCCTGAAAAATACGATACTGTGATCGGAGAAAGAGGGGTAAGATTAAGCGGAGGTCAAAAGCAGCGCATTTCGATAGCCAGATCCATACTGAGGGATTCTCCCATACTCATTCTGGACGAAGCTACCTCAGCTGTTGATACCGAAACTGAAACCGAGATACAGAAGGCATTGAACAAAATCGCAGGAACCAGGACTCTCATAGTTATAGCCCACAGGTTATCCACTGTAAAAAGAGCTGATAAGATCCTCGTCCTTGATAATGGCAGGATCGTGGAAGAAGGCAATCACGAGGAGCTTTTGAAGCTTGGCGGAATGTATGCCAACCTCTTTAATAAATAAAAGAGGTCCAATAAATAATAATTTTGACAAGGGAGAATCAAAATCTTATGACTGTTTTGGTTGCCGAAGACGAGAAGGACATCCGTAATCTTATTAAAATAAACCTGGAAGATAACGGCTTTACAGTGATTACAGCAAGTGACGGAAAAGAGGCCTGGCATATTATCCAGACCCGGACCGTAGATCTGGCTGTTCTTGATGTGATGATGCCTGTTATGGACGGCTTCAACCTTCTTATGAAGATACGTGAAATAAGCACCATTCCTGTTATCTTTCTGACCGCGAGATCAGATGATATCGATAAAGTACTGGGACTAAAACTGGGGGCAGATGACTATCTGACGAAACCCTTCTCGATAACCGAGCTCATCGCAAGGGTCGAAGCCCATCTTCGCAGAAGCACCGAATATATTTCCAAAAAAGAAAAGACTTCAAATATCATAGCCTATGGTGATCTTGCCATTGACAAGGACAAATGCTGCGCTTATAAAGCCGGGGAACTCATTGATCTTGGAGCGAAGGAATATAAGCTGCTGCTGTTCTTTATGGAGAACCCGGAGAGGGTTTTTACAAAAAGACAGCTCTACCAGGCCGTATGGGAAGATGAATACTACGGTGACGACAACACTATCATGGTGCATATCAGCCGGATCAGGAACAGGATAGAAGATGATCCCCAGAATCCAATGTACCTGAAAACCATCAGGGGAATCGGCTATAAACTGCACCATACGGGTAATGAGCCATGAAAAAGAAGCTGTCGAACCAATTCCTCTCAAATTATCTTATAGTATTTATACTGACCATCACGGCCACCATACTAGCCTTTATCCTCCTCTCATTTGCCAGTGGATTAATTTCAAATGCGCTGGCAAAAAACAGATATCCTGCAAGTTCGATTATGAGGGATGATTACAATCTGATCGACGCCTCTCCGGTGTTTCAGAACGGAGGTGGGGTGCAGATCGTAGACAAGAATTATCGTGTCGTTTATACAGGCGGGATCGACAACATCGGCAAGAGCAGGCTGAGCCCAGGAGAGTGGACCGATTTCCTCATTCAGAGCAAAGGCGTTTCGACACCGTACCATTACGATATCGCATACAACCCTGCAGGCGAGTTCTGGCTGATCGTGACCTTTCCTACATCATTAAGGATAGATTTTTCTCTGGTTTCCAACAAAGATGCAGCCCTGCGAGACAGAGTCATGGCCACAGGTGTCCTTGCATCTGTTCTGATCATATATACACTGATGCTTTCGGCTATTACGTTCATATACTCAAGAATTACCGCAAGGGGTATAACAAGACCGCTCAAAAAGCTATGTGAAGGCACAAAGCTTTTGCGCGAGGGAGATTATTCGGCTCGTGTGGATCTTCGCCTGAAAAATGAATTTGCCGAGCTTCAGGACACCTTCAATGACATGGCTGCCCGAATCGGGCATGAGATGGCGCTTCGGAAAAAATCTGAAAATGACAGGCGGCAGTTGATCCTTGATATATCCCATGATCTTAAAAACCCTCTGTCCAGCGTGTCTGGGTATGCCGAACTCTGCCTGAAAAAACCGGATTTGCCCGAAGAGGAGCGCAGGAATTATCTTCAGGTCATACACAAAAACAGCCAGAGAGCAAATATTCTTCTCAACGAACTGCTTGAGCTTTCAAAGCTTGACAGTCCGGAGTTTACCCTGAAGCCGGTCAAAACAGAGCTGTGCGAATACTTAAGGCAGATCTGCGGAGAGCTTCTGCCTTTGCTTGAAAAAGCAGGATTCGGGTATGTTTTTGACATACCTGAAAAGAGCCTGTATGCAATGATAGACTCTGAGAGAATGGGACGTGTTTTTCAAAACCTTTCAGATAATGCTTTACGATACAATAAAGAAGGTACGAAAGTCAGTATCAGCCTGTCGGAGCAAGAGGGCAATGCTATTATTTTGTTCAGCGACAATGGCTGCGGTATTCCAAAAGAGCTGTCAGAGGACATATTTAAGCCATTTGTCAGGGTCGATACTTCGAGAAACTCAGATTCGGGCGGCAGCGGGCTTGGACTTGCCATTTCAAAGAAAATCGCTCAGGCTCATGGGGGCGATCTGACGCTTATAGACTGTGAAGGCCAGGGCTGTACGTTCAAAATCATGATTCCGCTTATTTAAGGTAATTTTAAGATTACAAAAAGCCGTATTTCAGGTTCGCTTGCTATGATGATATCAGCGAACAGGAAGTACGGCTTTTTGATTAAGATGGTGCGAAAACCGCCATTGCAAGAACTAAATCTCCGCCATGCTGTTCAGATCTTGCTCAAGTTTGCTCTCGCGAAGTCGCTGGCAATCGCTATGCGAAAGTTTTTCGCATTGTCCGAGGCGCGTGCCGGCTTAACTATGAGCTGCACTGTTCGCATTACAACATTCAACTGCTCCTGCGGAGGCAGTTCATCTCTGAACAGCATGTCACACTGACAGACTTATGAGCTGTTCGTACAGCCTGAAATGAAGGGAGCGTAATTAAATGAAATACGAGCCATCGAACCTGGAGGTCTTATTGACAAAGCTGGCTTTTAAATTTTACGAAAAAGCTGTTTACAAGGAATATGCGGACCGGCTTCCCATAACTGGACATGAATCTGTGCTTGATTTCGGCAGCGGCATGGGCACGGTGGCATATTATGTGTCGAAACGGCTCATACAAGGAAATCTTGTATGTCTTGACATCTCTTCGAAATGGCTGGAAGCTTGCAGAAAGAATTTAAGACGGTGCGGGCACGTCAGTTTTATGCATGGAGATATTTACTCCCTGCCTTTGAAAGACGAAAGCTTTGATCTGATCTATTGTCATTTCGTGCTTCATGATGTAGCCGACAGTGAGCTTGTTAAGATCATTCCTGTTATGGCCGGACTGCTTAAGCCCAAAGGAACGCTGGCTATCAGGGAACCTTTGAGGGACACCGGAAAAATAAAAGTCATTCAGAATTTTATCGAGCAGAATGGCTTTGAAAAAAAAGACAGCCGTGTCACAGATGTTCCGCATATGAATACCACGCTGGAAAGCGTTTATATCAAATCGTGATTTTAAGACTGACTATATGAAGTCAAGTGGTAAATGAGAAAAAAGTAGCGTAGACGCTAGGGACATTGAACCTTGAAAATAATGCATGCTGAAAAGGCCTGAGCCATCTGGCGCAAGCCTGAGCGACGAAG
>DULR01000025.1 GCA_012840245.1 Clostridiaceae bacterium | reverse complement strand
TTATTGTAATATTAAACTGAGCCATGGTTCATCCTCCTCGGTTTGGTATTTGTTGGGTAACTTATATTTTAACCGAGGTATGAGCTTTGGCTCAACTCCTTTTTACACCATTATATAGACTTAATCTACTTTAATAAAATATTTGTATAAAGTATATAATAAACTTGATCTTTTATCTTTTAAATCTCTTTTGTAGAAACAAATTAGCTGAAACGCTAATTGTTATATTTAAATCTATAAGGAGGATAAAAAATGAAAAGAAAGCTCTTATTGATCCTTGTATGTGTTGCTCTTCTGGCAACCATGATCGCTGGCTGCGGCAAGGCACCTTCTCAAAATTCACCATCTCCTACACCATCTGCTTCTCAAAGCCCCGACACCTCAAAGGCTCCGGAGCAAAAGCCATTAAAGGTTGGTATGACAGTACAGAGCATCAGCAACCCCATCTGGGCAGGAATCACTGCTGAAACTCAGAAAGCTGTCAGAGAGAGAGGTGGCGAGCTCACTTATGTCGCCTGCGACAGCAATATAACCACCCAGATCCAGCAGGTAGAAAACTTCATTTCCAATAAAGTGGATGTAATAGTATGTCATCCGGCTGATCCCCAGGGTATAGAGAATGTACTTAAACAAGCCAGGGAAGCCGGTATAAAGGTTATCTCATGGGATGACAATCTTGAGAATTGTGATCTGGCATATGTAATCGACAACTATGAACTCGGCAGAATGATCGGTGAGCAGGCTGCCAAATGGATAAATGAAAAACTGAACGGCGAATGTGAAGTTGCGATCCTTGACTGGCCTCAGCTGCCGATACTCCTGGAGCGCGGCAACGGTATCGTTGATGCTATAAAAGAGCTGGCCCCCAATGCCAAGATCGTTGCTCAGACCGCAGCTATTGACGCTGCCGGCGGACAGTCGAAAATGGAGACCATCTTCCAGGCTCATCCCAATGTTAAAGTCGTAGCATGCATCGGCGGTGGCGGAGCTGTAGGTGCAAATGAAGCTGCAAAAGCTGCAAACAAGATCACTCCTGATTTCGGTATTTTCGCAGCAGACGCAACAGAACAGGAACTTGCGGCTATCAAGAACAACGAAGGAAACAGAGCATCCATAATGATCACCGGCGGACCTGTAACCATGGGTAAGGAAATGGCAGACCTTATTTATAAGGTAGCTTCCGGAGAAAAGATGGATAAGCTCTTCTATCGTAACATCTTCCCGATCACGGCTGAGAACGTTGACTCTGCGCCGAAATAAACCATAAATCGCATTCACAGGCAA
Source organism: Clostridiaceae bacterium (assembly GCA_012840245.1). GTDB lineage: Bacteria > Bacillota > Clostridia > DSM-8532 > DSM-8532 > DTU059. The sequence goes on along the minus strand of DULR01000025.1, from coordinate 63,309 downwards.
CCATATATGATATGAGGTAGTGAGCAGTTTTACTGCCTCATATCATTTGCCTATGATTTGACTAATCAAGGTGGTAGCTAATATGTTTCTGCAGTTGAACAATATAACCAAAACTTATCCCGGAGTAGTTGCGCTGAACAATGTCACGCTCCATGTAAAAAAAGGGGAAGTCCATGCTTTGGTCGGCGAAAACGGAGCAGGCAAATCCACGCTGATCAAGACATGTACCGGCGCGGTTATTCCCGACAGTGGAAGTATAGTCGTCGATGGAAACGAATTCCCGTCAATGACCCCCAAGTTATCAGAACAGCAGGGGATAGCTGTGATTTACCAGGAGTTCAATCTTGTCGGCGAGCTGTCTGTTGCGGAAAATATCTTTCTTGGCCGGGCCATCCGGAAAGGCTTCATCATAGATAAAAAAGCTATGGTGAATGAATCGAGAAAAATATTTCAACAATTGGGTATCGATATCGATCCGAACACACTTGTAAGCAAACTGACTGTTGGTTACCAGCAACTTGTTGAAATAGCCAAGGCGATCTCACAGAACGCAAAGATCCTGATCATGGACGAACCTTCCGCTCCGCTTACAAAAGCTGAGGCTGAACGAATGTATGAAATGGTTTTGAGACTTAAGGAGCAGGGTGTGACCATAATCTATATTTCCCACCGTCTTGAAGAAGTATTCAGGTTGACAGACAGGATAACCGTCATGAGGGATGGCAATGTCGTCAGGACCATGAACACATGTGACACCAATATAGACGAACTGGTAAAGCTGATGGTAGGACGCGAGATCAAGGAAACATATCCTGCAAGAGAGCCCTGCATCAGCGATGAGGTGATCCTTGAGGTAAGAAACCTTTGCGGCAACGGGCTGACTGACATCTCTTTTCAGGTCAGGAAAGGTGAGGTGCTTGGTTTCGCCGGACTGATAGGTTCAGGCAGAACAGAGCTTGCGCAGCTTTTGTTCGGCGTCAGGCCCAAAACCGGTGGCCAGATCATTTTCAAGGGGAAGGAGATTTCACCAAAAACACCGCAGGCCGCCATCGACATGGGAATCGCCCTTGTCCCCGAAGACCGCAAAAAGCAGGGAGCCATACTGGACATCGATATCAAAGGCAATATCAATATGCCTATCCTCAAACGTATATCAAAATTGTCTTTTATAAAGAAAAAGGAAGAAAAAAGAATCGCTAATGAATATAAGGAAAGTATCAGAATTAAGACACCCAGCCTGACACAAAAGGTAAAAAATCTTAGCGGCGGAAACCAGCAGAAGGTCATCATAGCGAAATGGCTGGCTTCAAATGCAGATCTGATTATTTTCGACGAGCCTACGAGAGGTATAGATGTAGGCGCGAAATATGAAATATATACACTTGTAAATACATTGGTGAAGAACGGAAAAACAGTCCTTATGATCTCGTCTGAGATGGGAGAGATCATGGGGATGTCTGATAGAATAATCGTTTTGTCTGAAGGGAGAATTACCGGTTCTCTGAATAAGGATGAGTTTGACCAGGAAGTCATCATGTCAATGGCATCAATCAGTAAAGGGAAGGAATAATTATGAAATATAAGGATTTGTTCAAGAGATATGGAATATTCGTTGTATTACTGATACTGATAATATTCTTTTCTATTGCTTCGGAAAACTTTCTTGTTACCAATAATCTGCTGATCATAGCCCGTCAGATATCGATGCTTGGCATAGCTGCAGTGGGAATGGCCTTTGTATTGCTGCTGGGGGGAATCGACCTGTCGATAGGCTCTCAGATCACGCTGGTCAACATTGTGGCAGCATGGCTGATGGTCAACGGCAAAGTCAATCCGGTACTGGCCAGCCTGGCGGCCATTGCCATAAGCGTAACGATCGGTTTCCTGAATGGATTCATCATTGCTAAAGTCAAGATGCCTCCTATAATCGTAACGCTCAGTACAATGATCATGGTAGAAGGCTTCGCGTATATTTTATGCGGCGGACAGCCCATATTCGGATTCCCCAAAGCCTTTTCGGTGATCGGTCAGGGCTATGTAGGGATAATACCCATTCCGGTCATCATAATGATCGTTGTAATGGCAATAGGAGCTGTCATCCTGAACCTGACATATTTCGGCCGTTACTTCTATGCCGTCGGAAGCAATGAAGAGGCTGCGAATCTTTCGGGTATCAACGTGGTCCGTGTCAAATATCTTGTCTATACTCTGTCGGGTCTGTTTGCCGGTATAGCAGGTATCGTCATGCTTTCGAGAACCAACTCCGGACAGGTCCTGGCAGGAAAGGGATTTGAATTCGATGCCCTGACAGCCTGCGTTCTGGGTGGAATAAGCGTAAACGGCGGTTATGGGAAAATTTCGAACGTGGTTGCCGGTATCCTTATCCTCGGTGTGTTGAGCAATGGTATGGTTTTGCTCAATGCAAGCCAGTATACGCAGATGGTCATAAAAGGTGCAGTCCTTTTATTCGCTGTTGCGTTCGACAGCATACAGAGGAATCGACAGAGCAAGTCTTAACCTGTTTTTTATGAAGAGCGAAGTTAATTTAGCATAAGAGAGGAAGAAAGCTATGGAAGGTAATATGAAAGTTGCAGTAATGAAAGGCTTAAGGGAAATAGACTTTATTGAGAGGCCCATTCCGCAGCCGAAGGAAGATGAAGTTCTGGTCAGGCTTGAATATGTAGGGATATGCGGCAGCGACGTCCATTATTATGAGAACGGGCGGATCGGTGATTATATCGTGGAATATCCCTTTGTTCTGGGACATGAGCCGGGAGGCACTGTGGTCGAAGTCGGAAGCAATGTAAAGCATCTGAAGGTGGGCGACCGTGTGGCGCTGGAACCCGGAAAAACATGCGGAAAATGCGAATTCTGCAGGACTGGCAGATATAACCTTTGTCCTGATGTCATATTCTTTGCCACTCCTCCTGTAGACGGAATTTTCCAGGAATATGTGGCGCACGAGGCTGACCTGTGCTTCAAACTTCCCGATAATGTGAGCACCATGGAAGGAGCCCTGATCGAACCTCTGGCAGTCGGATTCCATGCAGCCAACCAGGGAGAGGCAAGCCCGGGACAGACAGCAATAGTATTCGGCGCAGGATGCATCGGCCTGGTTACTATGATGGCTTTGTTTGTTAAAGGTGTGTCAAAGGTATATGTTGTGGATATCGTACAGAAGAGGCTTGATAAAGCACTTGAGCTCGGGGCAACAGGAGTTATAGACGCTTCAACTCAGGACGTGGTAAAAACCGCTATGGAGCTGACAGAAGGAAAAGGCTTCGATCTGGCGGTCGAAACGGCCGGATCTGAAAAAACCACCATCGAGGCTATCAGGACTGTAAAAAAAGGTTCCAATATCGTACTGGTAGGTTATAATAAATCCGGGATGATGGATCTGCCGATGAGCCTGGTGCTGGATAAGGAAATCACTTTCAAGACAGTATTCCGTTACCGCCATATTTTCCCCATGGCCATCGATGCCGTAGCTTCAGGCAAGGCGAACCTTAAGGGAATAGTCACGAAAGTATATGATTTCGCTGATCTGCATAAGGCGATGGAAGAAAGCATCACAGACAAGATAAACATTGTTAAGGCTGTCATTAAGATATAATGAACTATAAGGCAGGAGATTGGTATGATTGATGTCACGGCCATAGGAGAAATTTTGATCGATTTTACCCCCGCCGGTGTATCTCAGCAGGGGAACCCCATGTTTGAACAGAATCCCGGAGGTGCCCCGGCCAACGTCGTGGCATGCCTGAGCAAACTGGGCTGTTCGGCAGCTATTATCGGGAAAGTCGGACGTGATCAGTTCGGCGAGTCTCTGAAAAATACGCTTGATCGGGCAGGTGTTTTGACTGAGGGGCTAGTTATGACCGAGCGCTGCGGAACGACCCTGGCTTTTGTTCATCTCAGTGAAACAGGTGACCGCTCATTTTCATTCTATCGCGATCCCGGTGCTGATTTACTGCTCGAACCGGGTGACTTGAAAAGAGATCTGATTGACAAATGCAGGATATTCCATTTCGGTTCTGTTTCCATGACCGGTGAGCCATCCCGTTCGGCAACTCTGGAGGCTGTAAATTATGCAAAGGAAAAAGGGAAGATAATTTCCTATGATCCGAACCTGCGACTAAGGCTCTGGTCATCGCCGGAGACCGCAAAGACCGAAATAATCTCTGCCATGCACCTGGCCGACATCCTGAAGGTTTCTGACGAGGAGCTTTTCTTTCTGACCGACGAGAACGATCTGGACTTTGGTGTACGTAAACTGATGAACAAATACGATCTTAAGCTGGTACTTGTCACACTGGGCCCCAGAGGAGCCTGTGCCTTCTGCGGAACACACAAGGCCTGCCATCCTGCCTATGATGTTAAAACTGTCGATACTACAGGCGCTGGCGATGCGTTCATGGCAGGTTTTCTATATCAGCTGATCAGGTCGGGCAAAAAACCGGGAGAGTTGTCACTGGAAGAACTGACGCATTTTCTGTCATTTGGCAACGCGGTGGGATCGCTGGTAACGACCCGCAAAGGAGCCATACCGGCAATGCCTGACATCGGCGAGGTAGAGGACTGTATGGCTGAGTGCGGATTCGCGCAGTCCTGACAGAGATGATTTTATTATATAGGTTATATAAATCATATAAACTACCTGAAGTTTTTAAGAAGGGATGGGATTGCATCGGAAATTTGCGCGATTGATTCTGATCTTTTTGCATGACGGATCATCCTTCCATATCCGATCAACAGGTCAATATGTTAAAAATATAGCATTAACCGGCAATATTCTGTATACTTAATGTGTGCCATCATGAAAACAGGTGAAAGCATATGGGCGAAAAACAAACCAATAACCATGAAGTCAAAAAAATAAACAGGAATCTCATTTACAGATATGTATGCAAGTATGGAAGGGTATCCAAACCTGATATAGCCAAAGCACTCGGGCTTAGTATGCCCACTGTTTTGCAGAATATCAAGGAATTGATGGATTGGGGCCTGATATGCGAAGAGGGAGTGTTCGAATCGACAGGAGGCCGCAAGGCTAAGGTCATAGCGCCGGTCTATAATATCAGGTATGCCATTGGGATCGATATAACGAAAAATCATATCGGATTCGCATTGACTGATCTTTCGGGAAGCGTTCTGATCCACACAAGGCAGTACAAGCCTTTTGTAAATGAAAGACAGTACTATTTTGAGCTCGGAGAGATGGCAGAAGCGTTCCTGAACAAGTCAGGTATCCCGAAAGACCGGTTTTTGGGCTTTGGCATCTCTATCCCGGGTATCGTGGACTCAGAGAATGAAATAATCACTTTTTCACATGCGTTAGGTATCACAAATGTGCCATGCAGCATGTTTTCACAGTTTCTGCCCTATCCGTGCATATTCACGAATGATGCGAATGCCGCGCTTATAGCGGAAATGTACAGGATCTCCGACAGAAGCCCGACAGTATGCCTTTCACTGAGCAACAGTGTCGGCGGCGCAATTTTCTATGAAAAGTCCAACGGACTGGAGGGCAATCCGGTAAACGACAGCCTTTATCACGGTGATAACTGCCGAAGCGGTGAGTTCGGACATATGACTCTGATACCGGGCGGGAAGGTATGCTATTGCGGCAAGGTCGGCTGCCTGGATTCCTATTGTTCGGCGAAGGTACTTTCTGAACTGACAGATGGAAAACTGGAGCGGTTTTTCAAGGAACTTGAGAACGGGAACGAGAAATTCGCGCAGGTTTGGGAAGAGTATCTTTCAAACCTGGCGATAGCTGCGAACAATCTGAGGATGGCCTTCGATTGCCAGGTCATAATTGGAGGATACGTTGGCAGCTTCATAGAACCTTATCTTTCATATCTCCGGGAAAAAGCCGCAGCACTGAATACATTCGAAAACAATGCGCTGTACATCAAGCCCTGTCATTATAAAATCGAAGCATCCGCCCTGGGAGCTGCCATAAGGCATGTGGAAGCTTTTATATATACGATCTGATATTTATGTATTGATATATATGATGCCACCTGTTCCCTTATTTCCACTCAGGTCAAAAATAACACCGGTATTTGACATGCAGCTATTCGAAATTTATGGATCCTGATCGGGCCGTAATGAGCTGTATTATACTCAAAAAGGTTATTTTTGACTTTTTTTCTTTATCATACCGTGTTTATAATTCTGATATGAGTGGAATACATTATATGGTGTTTTGCATAGCCTTTTGCTGCTATTGACGAATATTCCGGTAGATAAAAAAGACGGAATATAAAATCTTACTCTGGGGGGTAACCTATATGAAAAGCTTCTTTGAACGCCGCAGGAACGAAGGAAAAACATCTGTGCCCGGTGGCGAAAAGGCTGGATCATCAGAAAAGAAAAAAGCCATCCTTTCATTTTTTGATATGAAAAGCATAAAGACTAAACTGGTCATGACTTTTGCGCTTCTCATAATCATACCGGTTCTTCTGGTGGCTGTAGTGGCCATAAACACTTCTTCCTCCAACCTTGTAGAGAAGGCGAAAGAAATTTTAACGAATTCCACCAGACAGACGAACAATTATTATGAAATCACCTTAAAACAGATCTCCAGCAGCATCATAAACCAAATCCTGTATAATCCGCAGACGACAGAATTCCTGAACATGAGCGACAATAATGCGGATAAAACCTCATCAGCTCAAAAGGTACTACAGGATATGGTAGCCACGTACTATGACCTGATCGACGGAGGTATCATTCTTAAAAATAATGATCTGGTAATAGGATATCCGGCCTATCTGAACAAGGAAATGAAGCTCACGCAAACCGGATGGGCAATGAAAATAGCTGATTCGGAGGATTCGGAAAGCGGAGTGTGGCTGGATAACCATGATGAAGGTCTGCCGTCATCCTACAGCGATGCGTATGTCCTTTCATACGGGAAAGCCATAAGAGGCGGAATGATCGTGCTGGACATAAAAAAAGATGCCTTCAAGGAGATTTTGTCCAGTGTCAATGTCGGAGACAATACGAAAGCCTATATTATAACCAATAACAATAAGATCATAACACCCATAGGACATGTATTGTCCCAGGAAGAATCAAATATCGAAACAAACCCTTTGCTCAAAACAGTCAAAGAGTATGCGCAAACCAACGACAGTCTCGTCTTCACGCAGGACCATGGAGGCGAAAGTTATATAACATCATTTACAAAATCGAAGACAACAGGCTGGCTGTTCGTTACCATGATGCCTGAAAGCGAGATCACCGCAGTAGCAAGGGATATACAGAAAAAGATCCTGATGATAGGGATAGTGCTGATATTATTCGCCGTGCTGATCGGTATCCTTTTCTCCCTCAATATGACCAAAGCGCTGAAAAAACTGATGGATCATATGGAGAAGGCCCAAAAAGGAGATTTAAGGAATGTCATTGAGCTGAAAAGAAATGATGAGATCGGTACATTGGCCGATGGGTTCAACAGGATGATATCACAGATCAAAGCCCTGGTCATTCAGAGCAAGGAAGCGTCAAAGCATGTCGAATCATCGTCCAATAACATGAAATCCATCTCCAATGAATCTGCCAAAGCATATACCGAGATAGCAAAAGCCATCGAGGAAGTAGCGATCGGCTCATCCAACCAGGCAGCCGAGGTCCAGAGCATAGTTGCAAGCGCGACGCTGCTGGCTGACAAGATCAACAATGCCGTAAACAGTACGAAGCTTATGGGAGAAATCTCAGGCAACGTCGTCAAGATGACTTCGACCGGTATCGAATCGGTAAGTACGCTTAATGCAAAGGCCAAAGAAACCAATGAGATCACTGAAAATGTTGTCAATGTCATCGGTGAACTGAACGAGTATGTGAAGAATATCGATAAGATCACCATAATATTGAAGACCATTGCGGAGCAAACCAATCTGCTGGCGCTGAATGCCGCTATAGAGGCTGCAAGGGCGGGAGAATCAGGCAAAGGCTTCGCTGTTGTGGCTGATGAAGTAAGGAAGCTTGCCGAGCAGTCGAATAACTCCACCAGAGAAATACAGGCCCTGATCGCCAAGATACTGAGACAGACCGAATACTCGGTGGATATGGTCAACAAAGCCGGTGCAACTATCATGGAGCAAAGCGAGATGGTAGATCAGACCTCTCATGTATTTGCACAAATCAATGATGCCACTGCGATGCTGACGGCAAATATTGAGGAAATGCTGGGAATAGTGGCCGATCTGGATGAAGTCAAAGACCATGTAATGACAAGCATAAGCAATATCATGGAAGTCACCGATCAAACGGCAGCCTCTGCGGAAGAGGTGTCTGCTTCCACACAGGAGCAGCTGGGTTCGATGGCCGAGCTGGATAAAACAGCGCAGAATCTGAACAATCTGGCACATGAACTGGTGACTGCGATGGATAAGTTCAAAGTATAAAGATATTATAAATATTAAAGATAAAGAAAATAAAAAAACTCTTTACATTTAAACATGTTATGATATATAATATCTCTTGCTGTGACATGGCATACGATGAAGCTGCAGATGGCAGGTGAAACAAACTGGGAACTGCGGTGGAGAATGTCCGATTCAGAGAAACCGGGCGACAAGTCACTGTACATCATGCATGTGTGTGTTTTTATGTGTGTTTGTATCGTGCCCAGGTGTTTGTATCTGGGCTTTTAATATGAAAAAGCATGAAACACCCGGCAGTGTGTATATAAGTACAGAAAAAGCTTGTTGCGCCAGCAAATTGTAACTCAAGGAGGCTTATGTATGGCGAACAAACAGAAGATCAGAATCAGACTTAAAGCTTTTGATCATCAGGTTATCGATCAATCTGCAGAGAAGATTGTAGAGACTGCGAAGAGAACAGGCGCCAAGGTTTCCGGGCCCGTTCCGCTGCCTACAAGAAAAGAAATCATAACGATATTGAGAGCTCCTCACAAGTATAAGGATTCGCGTGAGCAGTTCGAAATGAAGACACATAAAAGATTGATCGACATTCTTATGCCTACGCCAAAGACGGTCGATGCCCTCATGAGGCTGGATCTTCCCGCAGGCGTAGATATAGAAATCAAACTGTAAAAAATTATATGTTAAGTTCGGCATAAAGCCGAACCAATGACAGGAGGTTTTATATAGCATGAAAAAATGCATACTTGGAAAAAAGATAGGTATGACTCAAGTCTTTACCGAAGATGGAATGATGATTCCCGTAACTGTTGTCCTTGCCGGTCCCATGTCGGTCGTTCAGAAGAAGACCGAAGAGATTGACGGGTACAATGCGATTAAATTCGGGTTTGAGGACGTTTCTGAAAAGAAAGTCAACAAGCCGATGAAAGGCCAGTTTGAAAAGGCTAATGTTACTCCCAAGAGGTATCTGAGGGAGTTTAAGCTCGATGACATTTCCAAATACGAAGTCGGAAGTGTCGTCAAGGTCGAAGACATGTTCGAAGCCGGCGACAAAGTTGATGTTACCGGAATTTCAAAGGGCAAAGGCTTTCAAGGTACCGTAAAGAGATTCGGCACCGCCCGCGGTCGCATGACCCACGGTTCCGGATATCACAGAGGTATTGGTTCAATGGGTGCTAACTCCAGCCCGAGCCGTATATTCAAAGGCAAGAAGATGCCTGGTCACATGGGCGTTAAGAGGGTGACCGTTCAGAATCTGGCGGTTGTCAAGGTTGACGCCGAGAGAGGCTTGCTCCTTGTTAAGGGTGCAGTTCCCGGTCCTAAAGGCGGCCTCCTCATGATTAAGGATTCGGTCAAGGCTTAAGAAAAGAACTGGTTCGGAAGGAGGAAACGTAAATGCCAAAAGTAGATGTTTATAATATCAACGGCCAGAAGGTCGGAGACATTGATCTGAGTGATAATGTTTTCGGTGTGGAAGTAAATGAAGTTGCAATGCACAGCGCTGTTGTCAATGCGCTTGCCAATGCAAGACAGGGAACACAGTCCACAAAGACCAGAGCAGAGGTCAGAGGCGGCGGAAGGAAACCGTGGAGACAAAAAGGCACAGGCCGTGCCCGTCACGGAAGCATCCGTTCACCTCAGTGGACAGGCGGCGGTGTGGCTTTGGGGCCGAAACCCAGAAGCTACAGCTACACTCTTCCTAAGAAGGTCAAAAGGCTGGCTCTCAAGAGCGCTCTTTCAAGCAAGGTCCTCGGCAAGAACATCATCGTTCTCGACGATCTGAGGCTCGAAGCCATCAAGACCAAGGAAATGGTCAACATACTCAACAACCTCAAGGTTGATTCAACTGCCCTGATAGTACTTCCCGAGATCGACAGGAATGTAGTGCTGTCAGCAAGGAATATTGAGGGAGTACAGACCACCACGGCGAACAATATCAACACCTACGATATTCTTAAGCATAACAAGTTTATCGTAACGAAGGAAGCTGTATCCAGGATCGAGGAGGTGTACGCATAATGAAATTTGCAGAGGATATTCTCATTCGTCCGTATATCACAGAAAAAACCAATGCGGATATTGCTGAAGGAAAGTACACTTTCATAGTTGACAAAAAAGCTACCAAAACGCAGGTCAAACAGGCTGTAGAGAAGCTTTTCGGAGTGAAAGTCCTGTCAGTCAACACCGTTAATTATGATGGAAAAGAAAAACGCCAGGGAGTTCATGTAGGGAAAACAGCATCCTTCAAGAAAGCCATGGTAAAGATCGATACCGATCCCAAGCCCGTTTCATACGCAACCAAGGGCGGAAAGATCGTTACGACTTCGAAGAAATATAAGACATCGATTGAAGAGTTCGGAGTAGCCCAATAAAGAGTAAAACGTGATTATCCGGTATATCGGAAATATAGGCCTCACAGTCAGCCTGAGAACGATATATCCGGCAATTAGATAAAGGAGTGGAAGAAATGCCAATTAAAAAGTACAATCCGACATCTCCTGCAAGAAGATTCATGACTGTATCTACGTTTGAGGAGATAACAAAGAAGGCTCCCGAGAAAAGCCTTCTGGCTCCGCTTAAGAAAACAGGCGGAAGAAACTCCTACGGAAGGATTACCGTTCGTCATCATGGCGGCGGAGCAAAACAGAAGTACAGAATTATCGATTTTAAGAGAGATAAGGATGGAATCCCTGCAAAGGTTTCCGCAATTGAGTATGATCCGAACAGATCAGCCCATATCGCGCTTCTTGTTTATGCAGACGGTGAGAAGAGATACATTCTGGCACCGAACGGTCTTAATGTAGGCGATGTTGTTTATTCAGGCAGTGATTCAGATATCAAGCCAGGTAATGCGCTTCCGCTGGAATTCATTCCAGTGGGTACCATGATCCATAATATCGAGCTGAAGCCCGGCAAAGGCGGACAACTTGTAAGATCTGCCGGCAATGAAGCCCAGCTGATGGCAAAAGAAGGTTCTTATGCCCAGGTAAGACTTCCTTCCGGTGAAGTCAGGAAAATCGATATCCGCTGCAAGGCCACAATCGGTCAGGTCGGCAATCTGGAGCACGAAAATATTTCCATCGGTAAAGCAGGCAGAAAGCGCTGGATGGGAGTACGCCCAACAGTCCGCGGCGTTGTTATGAACCCCAGCGACCATCCTCATGGCGGTGGCGAAGGTAAATCTCCTATCGGTATGCCAAGCCCTGTAACTCCTTGGGGTAAACCTACACTTGGTTACAAGACCCGCAAGAAGAACAAGAGCACCAATAAGCTTATCGTGAAGAGACGTAACGCTTAGTAAGATGGAAGAAGGAGGTTAAGACCGTGAGTAGATCACTTAAAAAGGGACCATACGTTGATGAAAGACTCTTGAAAAGAGTTGAAGAAATGAACGAAAAGAACGAGAAAAAGGTTTTGAAGACCTGGTCTCGTGCCTCCACCATCTTCCCTCAGATGGTTGGACATACCATTGCTGTTCATGATGGACGAAAACATGTTCCGGTATATATAACTGATGACATGGTCGGTCACAAGCTTGGTGAGTTCGCTCCCACACGTACCTACAGAGGTCACAGCAAGGGAGAAAAAACCACCAAACTCAAGAAGTAAAAAACTCTTGACTGGAAGGAGGAAATGACTTGGGCAAGAAAGTAATGTCAAAGGACGAGCTCCTTGAAAAGAAGGAGGAGCTTCTTGAACAATACGGTAAGACCCGCAGGAAGGCGGATAAGCTTCCGATACTTACCAAGAAAGAGAGAAAAATTCTCGGAATAGGTAAGGATGAAGGCAGAGCTGTAGTAAGGTATGCAAGAGTTTCATCAAGGAAAGCCAAACTTGTTATAGATTTGATCCGCAATAAAGGACTCGACGAAGCATACGCAATACTGAAGTATATGCCAAGAAATGCGTCGGAGATAATTTACAAGCTGCTTAAATCAGCAGAAGCCAACGCAGTTAACAACAACCAGCTCAACAGAGACAATCTCTATGTATCTGAGGTATATGCTGAACAGGGGCCGACCCTTAAGAGGATTATGCCAAGAGCACAGGGGAGAGCGTTCCGTATCAGAAAGAGGACCAGCCATATAACGGTGGTACTCAAGGAAAGGGCTAAATAGGAGGTTGTAAGATGGGCCAGAAAGTAAATCCCCATGGATTAAGAATAGGAATCATCAAGGACTGGGATACCAAATGGTATGCCGGAACCAAAGATTTCAGCAGCTTTCTGATTGAAGATGTGAAGATCAGAAAATTCCTGAAGAATAAGCTTTATGTTGCAGGAATCGCAAGAATCGAAATTGAGAGAGCAGCTAACAAGGTGAAAATAAACATTCATACTGCCAAGCCCGGTATCATTATCGGTAAGCAGGGCGCCGGCATCGAAGCTCTCCGTCAGGAGCTTGAAAAAATGACCGGAAAGAGTGTGCTTCTCAATATAACCGAGATCAAGAACATTGATCTGGTAGCTCAGCTGGTGGCTGAGAATATAGCTGCTCAGCTTGAGAAGCGTGTTTCATTCCGTCGTGCCATGAAACAGGCTATGTCAAGGACAATGAAAGCCGGTGCCAGGGGTATCAAGACCCAGGTATCAGGAAGGCTTGGCGGAGCTGAAATAGCAAGAACAGAACATTACGCAGAAGGTACTATCCCTCTCCAGACACTTCGTGCCGATATCGACTATGGATTTGCTGAAGCAAACACCACTTATGGAAAGATCGGCGTAAAGGTTTGGATATACAAGGGTGAAGTTCTTCCCGCCAAGAAGAAGGAGAAAAAGGAAGGGGGAGACAGATAATTATGTTGATGCCTAAGAGAGTCAAATATAGAAGAGTTCAGAGAGGCCGTATGACCGGTAAGGCAACACGCGGCAACGTTGTAGCTCATGGTGAATTCGGGCTTCAGGCAATGGAACCGGCCTGGATCACAAGCAATCAGATCGAAGCAGCGCGTATAGCGATGACTCGTTTTACAAGAAGAGGCGGTAGTGTCTGGATAAAGGTATTCCCTGACAAGCCGGTAACCAAGAAGCCGGCCGAGACCCGAATGGGTTCAGGTAAAGGTTCTCCTGAGTACTGGGTAGCGGTTGTCAAGCCGGGCCGCATCCTTTTCGAAATTGCCGGTGTTCCCGAGGAGCAAGCGAGAGAAGCGCTCAGGCTTGCATCACACAAATTGCCCATCAAGTGCAAGATCGTTGCACGCGGGGAAGAGGTAGGTGTAGAGAATGAAGGCGTCTGAACTGAAAGCACTTAAGGAAAAGACACGTGAAGAGCTCGTTGAAGAGCTTGCTGAACTCAAAGCCGAATTATTCAAGCTCAGATTCCAGCATGCTACAAGCCAGCTGGAGAATCCCATGAAGCTTAAGGAATGTAAGAGAAATATAGCACGAGTCCAAACGATCATTCGTGAGAAGGAACTCGGAATCAATAGGAATTAAGAAGGCTTGAAGCCGTTTTAGACCGGAAGGAGGTTTGTTCCGCGTGGCTGACAGAGGTTTAAGAAAAACCATGATTGGTAATGTTGTAAGCAACAAAATGGATAAAACGATTGTTGTGGCTGTTGTAGACAGCGTTAGGCATCCTTTGCTTAAGAAGATTATAAAGAGGACTTACAAACTCAAGGCTCATGACGAAAACAATGAATGTAATATAGGCGATCGTGTAGAGGTTATGGAAACCAGGCCCCTCAGTAAGGAGAAAAGATGGAGACTGGTCAGGATCGTAGAAAAAGCGAAGTAAGAGGAGGCGTTAGGAATGGTTCAAGCACAGACATATTTAAAGTCGGCTGATAATACCGGCGCCAAGGAATTGATGTGTATTAAGGTCCTCGGCGGCTCAAAGAGAAAATATGCAAATATCGGCGATGTAATAGTTTGTTCGGTTAAGAATGCAACGCCCGGTGGTGTTGTTAAAAAGGGCGAGGTTGTAAAAGCAGTAATCGTACGTTCTGTCAAAGGATTGAAAAGAGCTGACGGATCCACCATACGTTTTGATGAGAACGCAGCTGTTATCCTTAAAGATGACGGAAGTCCCAGAGGAACCCGTATTTTTGGTCCGGTAGCAAGGGAATTGAGAGAAAAAGATTACATGAAGATTATCTCACTTGCCCCGGAAGTACTGTAAGGAAGGAGGCTTGACAAAATGGCAAAAGCACATGTCAAAAAAGGAGATATGGTTTATATCCTGAATGGCAAGGATGCAGGCAAAAAAGGCAAGGTTCTTGATGTTGATGCATCTGAGCGCAAGGTGCTAGTTGAAGGCGTAAACATTATTACCAAGCATGTTAAGCCGAAACCGGGCAAGGGTTTCAAAGAGGGTGGAATCATTCACCAGGAAGCACCTATTTATTTAGATAAAGTAATGTTCATTTGCAGAAGCTGCGGCAAACCTACCAAGATTGGGAAAAGAATAATGGACAACGGTTCCAAGGCAAGAGTCTGTAAGAAGTGCGGCGAAGTAATTGACATTATCGGAAAAGACAAGGAGTAATCCTTAAGGAGGTTGACAAGACATGCCAAGATTGCTTGACAAGTATAAGAACGAAGTTGTTCAGGCTCTGCAGGAAAAGTTCAATTATTCGTCTCCTATGCAGATCCCGAAGCTTGTTAAAGTAGTACTCAATATGGGCGTTGGTGATGTGAAAGAAAATCCCAAAGCTATAGAGACAGCCGCTAACGAAATGGCATTGATCGCCGGACAAAAGGCAGTTGTCACAAAGGCCAAAAAATCGGTTGCGGCATTCAAGATCCGTGAAGGCATGAATATCGGATGCAAGACAACCCTTCGCGGCAATAAAATGTATGAGTTTGTTGATAAGCTTTTCAATGTAGCTCTTCCCAGAGTAAGGGACTTCAGAGGTGTCAATCCGGATTCCTTTGATGGTCGCGGTAACTTTACCATGGGTGTGAAAGAACAGCTGATCTTTCCCGAAATCGAATACGACAAGGTAGACAAGGTACGCGGTATGGATATAACGTTTGTTACGACAGCCCAGACAGATGAAGAGGCAAAGGAACTGCTCTCATTGCTCGGGATGCCATTTGCAAAGAGCTAAAGGAGGTAACCATATATGGCTAAAAAGTCCATGATAATCAAGCAGCAAAGAAAGCCGAAGTTTTCCACCAGGTATTATAATCGCTGCAAGCTCTGTGGCAGACCTCACGCCTATATGAGGAAGTTCGGCATTTGCCGTCTTTGCTTCAGAGACTTAGCATATAAGGGCCAGATACCAGGCGTAAAGAAAGCAAGCTGGTAATAGAAGCGAAAGGAGGTCTGTAATAATGCATGCAACCGATGTAATTGCAGATATGCTTACAAGGATAAGGAATGCCGCAAGTTCCAAACATCAGACAGTTGACATTCCGGCATCGAACCTCAAGAAGCAGATAGCGAAGATTTTGCTGGACGAGGGTTATATCAAAGATTTTATAGAAATAGACGATAAGAAGCAGGGAATCATAAGGATCACGCTGAAATATGCAGAAAACAAGAAGTGTGTAATTTCAGGCGTTAAAAGAATAAGCAAGCCCGGACTCAGGATATATGCCAAGAAAGACGAAGTTCCCAAAGTTCTCGGCGGGCTTGGCATCGCCATCGTTTCAACTTCAAAGGGCGTTATGACTGACAAAGAGGCCAGGAAGCTTGGCGTTGGCGGAGAAGTGCTTGCGTTCGTATGGTAAAAAAACGAATTTTAGCCGCAGGCTAAAATACGTTTCAAAAAATGAAAATTTCTTTTCATTTTTTGACCTAAGTCAACATGTAAAATGAAGTTTTTAAGAATATTATAGTTCCTGAAAAAAGGATTGCTCAAATACGGTTATAAAGCTTCGTATTGAAGAATCCTCGCAATATAAGGACTGGAGGTTTATTTTATGTCACGTGTAGGAAACATTCCGGTTACGATACCGGCAGGTGTGGATGTAAAGCTTAACGGTCATGAACTGACAGTAAAAGGTCCCCTGGGAACCTTGAGTGCAAGCTTTCATCCCAATATGACAATCGAAAAAGAAGGAAACACTATAGTTGTAAAGCGTCCTGATGACGAGAAGGAGAACAAGGCTCTCCACGGGCTTACCCGCGCGCTGATAAACAATATGGTCACTGGAGTTTCCAAGGGTTTTGAAAAAAGCCTCGAGATCGTTGGTGTTGGTTACAGAGCAGCAAAGCAGGGCAAAAAGCTTGTACTGACATTGGGATATTCCCATCCGGTAGAGATCGAAGAGCCGAAAGGAATCACCATTGAGGTTCCTTCTCAGGACAAGATCATAGTCAAAGGCGCAGACAAGCAGCTTGTTGGTGAGATTGCAGCACAAATACGCAAGAAACGTCCTCCCGAACCCTATAAAGGTAAAGGAATCAGGTATACCGGTGAAAATATCATCCGCAAGGAAGGTAAGACCGGCGCCAAAGGTAAGAAGTAGAGAGAGGAGTGAGTGTAGATGATAAAGCGTATCGACAAAAATGAAATAAGGCTCCGCAAGCATGTCCGTGTACGCAAGAAAATAAGCGGCACGTCCGAAAAGCCACGCTTGTGTGTATTCAGGAGTTCTAAGCACATATATGCCCAAATTATCGATGATGTTAGCAGCACCACTCTTGTTGCAGCATCCACCCTGGATGAGGCTCTCAAAGGAAAGCTTGATTATACAGGCAATAAACAGGCCGCCAGAGAGGTCGGCAAGCTTATTGGATCCAAAGCAATCGAGAAGGGTATCAAGCAGGTAGTATTCGACAGAGGCGGCTACCTTTATCACGGAAGGGTTAAGGAACTCGCAGACGGCGCAAGAGAAGCCGGCCTCGAATTCTGATCGCATCCCAATGTAGAAGGAGGGGAACAAATTGCAGAAAATAGATCCTAGTACTCTGGACCTTAAAGAAAAAGTTGTGAATATCGGCCGCGTTACCAAGGTTGTTAAAGGCGGCAGAAACTTCAGATTCAGCGCACTTGTAGTAGTAGGCGATGAAAACGGCTATGTAGGCGTTGGAAGCGGAAAAGCAGCGGAAATCCCGGACGCTATCCGTAAAGGGATTGAAGATGCCAAAAAGAATCTTATCTACATTCCAAGGGTAGGAACAACCATTCCGCATGAATCCATGGGAGTATATGGCGCTGGAAAGGTATTGCTCAAACCTGCCAAAGAAGGTACCGGCGTTATTGCAGGCGGACCTGTGAGAGCGGTTCTGGAGCTTGCCGGAATCAGCGATATATATACAAAATCTTTAGGATCGAGCAATCCTACCAACATGGTACGTGCTACCATGGAAGGTCTTGCTCAGCTGAGGACCGCTGAGATGATCGCAAAACTCAGAGGAAAAACAGTAGACGAAATTCTAGGATAGGAGGTAGCCTTCATGGGCAATTTGAAAATCACTCTCAAGAAGAGTACAATTAAGTGCAAAGAAGATCAGAAGGCTACAGTGGCCGCTCTTGGTCTTAGGAAAATCGGGCAGACTGTCGAACATGAAGACAATCCCCAGATTCGTGGAATGATAAATAAAGTATCACATCTTTTGCAAGTTGAAGAAGTATAAAGGAGGTGCAACCAGTGAAACTGTACGAATTAAAACCTGGAGCACCCAAACAGGCTCCAAAGCGTAAAGGCAGAGGCCATGGCTCCGGTAACGGAAAAACTGCTGGCAGGGGTCATAAAGGCCAGAACGCAAGATCGGGCGGCGGTGTAAGACCGGGCTTCGAAGGCGGACAGATGCCTCTTTTCAGAAGGATACCCAAAAGAGGCTTCAATAACTATGAGTTCAGAAAAGTATACACCGAAGTCAATCTTTCTGATCTCGAAAGGTTTGAGAACGGTACCGAGGTTACTGCCGAATTGCTTAAGCAAAGCGGTATTATAAAGAAAATAAATGACGGAATTGTTATTCTTGGGAACGGCAATCTAACTAAAAAGCTTACTGTCAAGGCTGCCAGATTCACAAAGACAGCTTCAGAGAAGATAGAAGCTTTAGGAGGAAAGGCTGAGGTGATTTAGGATGGAGAGCATTTTTTCTCCGATCAGAAATGCCTGGCGTATAGCCGACATAAGAAAGAAATTAATAATGACATTTCTTCTGTTGCTGGTATACCGCTTAGGCGTCTACATCCCCATCCCCGGCATGGATAGATCTGTACTTGCGGCCATGGTTGCCGAGCAGGGTGGACTTTTTGGTTACATGAACATTATCGGCGGAGGCGCTTTTGAAAATGCAAGTATCTTTGCAATGTCGATAACTCCGTACATCAATGCTTCGATCATCCTGCAGCTTCTGACCGTTGCCATACCTGCACTCGAAAGAATGCAGAAGGAAGGCGAGGAAGGAAGGAAGAAACTTGCCCAGTGGACAAGATATGGAACAGTCATACTTGGTTTCCTTCAGGCAACCTTTATGTACATTGGGTTTGGCAATGCCATAGCACGTCCGAGTGTACTGTCATTCCTGACAATTACATTCTCGCTTACAGCCGGTACAGCCTTTATCATGTGGCTGGGTGAACAGATGAATGAGTATGGCATAGGAAACGGCATTTCGCTTATAATCTTTGTAAACATTATATCAAGAGGTCCTGTGGCATTCAGTACTCTCTACAATATCATCAAAGGATATTCGATGGATGGCAGACTTGCCGTTGGAGTACTGATTGTAGCAGCGATCGTATTGGTTTTTGTTGCCGTAGTAGTTTTCGTAATTTTCGTTACCCAGGCCGAAAGAAGATTGCCCGTTCAGTACGCCAAGCGTGTAGTAGGACGTAAGATGTATGGTGGACAGAGCTCCCATATACCTATCCAGGTAAACCTGGCAGGTGTTATGCCTATAATTTTCGCAATGTCGATCATGTCCTTTATACCGACTGTATTTAGCTTTCTCTTTCCTAATGTAACGACCGGATTCGTAGCAACGCTGAAAAATTTCGGCAGGAGCCCGATATATATGGTGGTCACTGCTTTGCTCGTATTGTTCTTCACATTCTTTTATACAATGATAGCGTTTAATCCGGTAGAAGTTGCCAATAATATACGTAAGAACGGCGGTTTTATACCCGGCATCCGTCCCGGAAAACCGACAAGCGACTATATAGCAAAAGTACTTAACCGCATCACATGGTTCGGAGCTTTCTTCCTTGCCATGGTCACAATTCTTCCAAGCCTGCTTGAGCTGATTACCCAGGTAAGGATAGGTTTTGGAGGAACATCGCTGCTGATCATGGTTGGTGTTGCGCTTGAGACCGCCAAACAGATAGAATCCCAGCTCATTATGAGGCACTATAAAGGATTCCTTGAATAGAAGTTAAATTGTGGTTCATGAGAGATTACTCTCGTGAACCACATTAAACTCCGGAAGGTGTGTTATGAGACTGATACTGTTAGGGCCTCCGGGTGCCGGTAAAGGAACCCAGGCTGCGGTTTTGTCGGAAGAATTGAAAATACCCCATATTTCAACAGGAGATATATTCAGGGCCAATATAAAGGGAGGAACGCCCCTGGGTTTATTGGCCAGGAGCTATATTGATTCAGGAAAGCTTGTCCCTGATGACGTCACTGTTGACATTGTCGGCAGCAGGCTGAAAGACGATGATTGCAAAAACGGGTTTATTATGGACGGTTTTCCCAGAACCATACCTCAGGCTCAATTGTTCGATAAAATGCTTGATGAGCGCAATACTGCCATTGATGCCGTGATAAACATTACGGCGGATGACAGCGTGATAATAAAGAGACTTTCCGGAAGAAGGATGTGCCCGTGCGGCAAAATATATCATATGGAAAGCAATCCACCCAAAACGGAAGGTATCTGCGATGTGTGCGGCAGCAGGCTTTATATAAGAGATGACGACAAAGAGGAAACTATCAGGGAAAGACTGAGAACTTACCACCAACAGACCAGCCCGCTTGTTGATTATTATCAGAAAAAAGGACTTCTGTTGGATTTTGACGGGACAAAACCTAAAGAGGTAACGACCCGTGAAATACTGGAGAGTCTGAAAAATTTAACAAAGAGGGTATAAAAGGTAGTTAACAATGATTTATATAAAATCCCGGCGTGAACTGGACAAAATGAGACGTGCCGGCGAAGTCGTGGCACTGGTCCATCATAAAATGGCAGAGATCATAAGACCCGGCATAACGACCATAGAGCTGGACAGGATAGCCGAAGAGATCATCCGCAATAAAGGAGCCATTCCATCATTCAAGGGATATCCCTGCGCATATGGCGGGCTGGATTTTCCCGGATCGATATGCACATCGGTGAACGATGTGGTGATCCACGGGATACCAGGCGACTATGCTCTTAAAGAGGGAGATATAATCAGTATCGATGTAGGAGCTATCCTTGACGGATATCACGGTGACGCAGCAAGAACCTATGCTGTGGGCGAGGTTTCAAAAGAGGCAAAAGATCTGATCTATCACACAGAGGAAGCCTTTAACAGAGGTATGGCCCAGGCAGTTGAAGGCAACAGGATCAGCGATATATCCAAAGCCATTCAGGAGTATGCTGAAAGCAAAGGATACAAGGTGGTACGGGATTATGTGGGCCACGGGATAGGAACTGAAATGCACGAAGAGCCGCAGATACCCAATTACGTTACCAGGGAAAAGGGTGTAAGGTTAAGTTCCGGAATGACACTTGCCATAGAGCCTATGATCAATATCGGCACCTGGAAGGTGCGGGTGCTCGATGACAAATGGACAGTGGTGACAAATGACGGTAAATTGTCTGCTCACCATGAGAACACTTTGGCTGTAACGCCAAATGGACCGGAAATATTGACCAGATTATATTAGAATTGATGAAATAAGTTAAGAATCTTGAAATAGAGGCGGATTTATTATAAAATATATACTTGGCGCAGTTGCAGCTTGTTTATTTTGCTATTGAATTTTACTGCAAAGCCTTATGTAATGAGTGTTTTGGTTCGTCATCAATCTTAATTAAGTTAAGATAGGGGAAAGAAACTTGGATACCATTATAGGCCGTTATGTCCGGTCAAAAGCCGGCAGGGATAAAGACCGAGTAATGATTATCATTGGTATTTTGGATAGTCAGCATGTCCTTGTGGCAGACGGTATGTTAAGGACAGTGAGCAATCCTAAAAAGAAGAAGCTGAAGCATCTTTTGATTACCGACAGGGTTGCCGAAGATATATCCAATATAATATCAGCAAAAAAGAAGCTTCTGGATGCCGATCTGAAAAAAGCCATTGATAGTTATATTGAGGAACAACAATAATTAGCGAGGGGGGTATTTATTTGTCAAAGGAAGATGTTATTGAGCTGGAGGGAACCGTACTGGAAGCACTTCCAAACGCGAACTTCAGAGTACAGCTTGAGAATGGTCATGTAATTCTGGCACATATATCAGGTAAGTTAAGAATGAATTACATCAGAATTCTTCCTGGTGATAAAGTTACTGTTGAAATGTCAACGTATGACCTTTCTCGCGGCCGTATCACATGGAGAGGTAAATAGGATGAAGCTTGTCACTCCCAAGCAGGAGACCATTGAACAGGAGGGTCAGTTATGAAGGTAAAACCGTCAGTAAAGAAGATTTGTGAAAAGTGCAAGATAATCCGCAGGAAAGGGCGCGTTATGGTTATCTGCGAAAATCCTAAGCATAAGCAAAGACAAGGTTAAGATATGTTCAAGCCGGTAACTTGAATAAGTTACCGGCGCTGAAATATGATTATAAATTCTCTGAGAATGCGGCTGCCCAAAGAATAGAATTTCTGAAGAAATTCTGTTCTTCAGAAAAATTACCGAAGGAATTTTTCACTCAATCTATTAACTGATAAGAGGTGAATATATTCTGGAGAATATGTTTCTTAGAAAGCAGTTTCTTTGGGATTCGACGAGAGTTTAATATATATAAATAATTGAATTGCAGTGGTTAAACAATACCAATCGGAGGTGTAGTAATTTGGCTCGTATAGCAGGTGTTGACTTGCCAAGAGAAAAAAGAGTAGAAATCGGCCTTACGTATATTTACGGGATAGGAAGAACCCGTTCCAATGAAATATTGGCAAAAACGGGAATCAACCCCGATACACGCGTACGTGACCTTACAGACGATGAGATCTCGAAGCTCCGGGACACAATCGAAAAGGAATATACCGTTGAAGGCGACCTGAGAAGAGAGGTTGCGCTTAATATAAAACGCCTTGTTGAAATAAGGTGTTATCGTGGAATCAGGCATAGAATGGGGTTGCCGGTTCGCGGGCAGAGGACGAAGACTAATGCCAGAACCCGTAAAGGACCCAGGAAGACTATTGCCAACAAGAAGAAGTAATCGGGAGGTCGATATATAAAATGGCAGCAGCTAAAGTTGTTAGAAGATCTAGGAAGAAAAAGGAAAAGAAAAATATAGAGCGTGGCGCAGCCCATATCCGGTCTTCCTTTAACAATACCATCGTTACCATAACCGATGTTCAGGGAAATGCCATATCATGGGCAAGTGCAGGTGGACTGGGCTTCAGGGGCTCCAAGAAGAGCACTCCTTTCGCAGCTCAGCAGGCTGCCGAGACTGCGGCAAAGGCTGCAATGGAACATGGCCTGAAGACTGTATCGGTTTATGTAAAAGGACCGGGAGCCGGCCGTGAGGCGGCAATCCGTGCACTCCAGGCGGCTGGGTTGGAGGTAAATCTTATCAAGGATGTAACCCCCATACCGCACAACGGATGCAGACCGCCTAAGAGAAGAAGGGTTTAATGGAGGTGTAAGGATAGATGGCAAGATATACAGACGCATCATGCAAGCTCTGCCGCAGAGAAGGGCAAAAGCTTTTTCTGAAAGGCGAGAGATGCTATTCAAATAAATGCGCTATCGGAAGAAGGCCATATGCACCCGGTCAGCATGGCGCAACAAAGAAAAAGTTATCTGAATACGGCATTCAGCTTCGTGAGAAGCAGAAGGCAAAGAGATTCTATGGATTATTGGAAAGCCAGTTCAGAAAGTATTTTGAAATGGCTAACAGGAAAAAGGGTATTACAGGTGAAAACCTGTTGCAATTATTGGAAAGCAGACTTGACAACGTTGTTTACAGAATGGGATTCGGGACCACAAGAGCCGAAGCCCGTCAGCTTGTAACACACGGTCATTTCGATGTTAACGGAAAGAGACTCAATATACCTTCCTATATCGTCAAGGTGGGCGACACCATCAGCGTAAACGACAGGGGAAGAAAGTCAGTCCGTTTCAAAGAGATTCTTGAAGTAACTGGAGCAAAGGTTGTTCCGAAGTGGCTTGAAGTGGATCAGGAAAATCTTAAGGGTAAGGTAGTTGCATTGCCATCCCGTGAGGATATTGATCTCAACGTTCAGGAGCATCTCATTGTTGAGTTGTACTCCAAGTAATCAATATGCAATTACCCTCATAATAAAATAACCCAAGGAGGGTTGTCTAATGATCGAAATGGAAAAGCCCAGGATTGAATGTACTGAAATCTCAGAGGACAAAAAATATGGCAAGTTTGTCGTAGAGCCTTTGGAAAGAGGCTATGGCACAACATTGGGGAATTCGCTCAGAAGGATTCTTCTTTCCTCTCTGCCAGGAGTTGCCGTAACATCGATCAAGATCGACGGCGTACTTCACGAGTTTACCACCATTCCCGGTGTTGTCGAAGATATGACTGAGATTATTCTCAACATTAAAGGACTTCGCTTGAAGCTTTTCACTGACCAGCCAAAAACATTGTATATCGATTACGAAGGCGAAGGCGAAATTACGGCTGCAGATATAAAACAGGATGCAGATGTTGAGATATTGAACCCTGATTTGCATATCGCCACAATCAGCGGTAACAACAGATTCTTCATGGAAATAAACGTCAGTCATGGCCGCGGTTATGTACCGGCTGAAAAGAACAAGCTTCCGAACCAGCCGATAGGAGTAATACCGGTGGATTCGATATATACGCCTGTAACAAAGGTGAATTATACTGTTGAAGACACCCGTGTAGGACAGGTAACCGACTATGATAAACTTACCATAGAAGTCTGGACCGACGGCACTATCGCCCCGGACGAAGCAATCAGTCTTGGCGCAAAGATTCTGAGCGATCATCTGAATCTGTTCATCAATCTGACAGACAGAGCGAAGAATACCGAGGTTCTCGTAGAAAAAGGAGAGCCGGCAAAAGACAAGATCCTTGAGATGACAATCGAAGAGCTTGATCTGTCGGTTCGTTCATATAACTGCCTGAAGAGAGCAGGTATCAATACTGTCGATGATCTGATCAGCAAGACAGAGGAAGAGATGATGAAGGTCAGAAATCTCGGACGCAAATCACTTGAAGAAGTTGTTCAGAAGCTTGCAGCACTTGACCTGAAGCTTGCTTCTAGCGATGATTAATAATAACGGATTTATAGGGAGGATGCAAAATGCCTGCAAATAGAAAATTAGGAAGACCTACGGACCAGCGTAAGGCAATGTTGAAAGGACTGGTAACCTCTCTGATCCAGCATGGACGTATTGAGACAACTGAAACCAGAGCAAAGGAAGTCAGAGATATAGTTGAAAAGCTTATAACAATCGCAGTTAAGGAATGCGACAATTTCACGGCTTCCAGAAATGTTACTGTAAGCGCTCCGGTTTTGGACAGCAAAGGCCGCAAGATACTTAAGACCGTAACATCAAAGAACGGTAAGAAGTATGAGGTCGTTGAAAGAGAAACAAAGACCGAGCTTAAAACGGTTGACGCTCCTTCACGCCTGGCTGCAAGACGTCTCATTATGAACTGGGTCTACAGGGTAAAAGATGAGAAGGGCAAGACAATAAGCCTGACGAACAAATTGTTCGATGAGATTGCTCCTAAGTATAAGGACAGAAAAGGCGGTTACACCCGTACCTACAAGATTGGCGCAAGACGTGGTGACGGTGCCGATATTGTAGTGCTTGAACTGGTATAATTGAAACAAAAATGATTGTTGACAATAATGGAGAGCGGGTCGTACTGTTCTCCATTATTAGCATTTGTGAGAACACAAGGGAACAGGGCACAAGGGGACGGTTCTTCTGTGTTCTGTTCCGGAATTTGCGGACACAGAGGAACCGTCCCCCTGTGTTAGTTTTTATGGTGAACCTGATGAATGAGATGATCAGAACTGAAGATGTATATTACGAATATATGCCGCAGGGCGAGGACGAAGCCGGAGTACAGGCAGTCAAAGGCGTTTCAATGTCTGTTGAGCAGGGCAGCTTCGTTGTTGTTCTGGGGAGGAACGGTTCGGGCAAATCCACTCTTGCCAGGCTGATGAACGGTCTTTTGATCCCCGGCAAAGGTACGGTCATTGTTGACGGGATAAGGACCGATAACCGTGAAATGATATGGGAGATCAGAAAGACTCTGGGTCTTGTTTTTCAGAATCCTGACAACCAGATCGTGGCCACTACTGTTGAAGAGGATGTGGCTTTCGGGCCTGAGAATCTGGGTATGCCGCCAGAAGAAATAAGAGTGATGATAGACAGATCGCTCAAGATGGTCAACATGGAAGGGTATGGCGATTATGCCCCTCATATGCTTTCGGGCGGACAGAAACAGAGGATCGCCATTGCGGGTATCCTGGCCATGAATCCGAAGTGCATCGTACTTGATGAAGCTACTTCGATGCTCGATCCCACCGGACGTGCAGAGGTCATGAATGTACTGCACTCACTCAACCGGGATAAGGGTATCACCATCGTGCTTATAACCCATCACATGGATGAGGCTGTTGAAGCCGATAAGATATTTGTTATGGAGTCGGGCAGAATAATATTGAGCGGAACGCCCAGACAGATATTTGAGAACGTGGAAGTGGTAAGACAGGCAGGACTTGATGTCCCTCAGGTCACAGCGCTGATATACAGACTGAATCAGATTGGGATCAGGACCGATCATCTGCCGGTTACCATGGAAGAAACGATCAGACTCATGAAAAATCTTCTGACTGGTTCGGATTTCGCTGCTAAAGGCAGAAGCAAGGCTCCGATTTACAGATTGAAATCTGACGGGACTGTTCTTAAGAGCAAAGATGAAACAGGCACCCCCATTATAAAAGTCAGGAATCTTTACCACACCTATATGCCTGGTTCTACATTCGAGAGAAAAGCTCTTAAAGATATAAATCTTACAATCAACGAAGGCGACAGATTCGGGATCATAGGGCAGACCGGTTCAGGGAAGTCCACCCTTGTCCAGCATTTAAACGGGATCCTGAAACCTGATTCGGGAACATTGGAAGTTGACGGTCTGAAGGCTGAAGGAAAAGAGCTTAAAGCGCTGCGCAGGAAGGTGGGGCTGATTTTTCAGTACCCCGAACATCAGCTTTTTGAAGAGACAGTTTACAAGGATATAATCTTTGGTCTCAATAAACTGAATCTCAGTGAAGATGAAATAAAGGAAAGAGTCTTCCATACCATCGACCTTCTTGGTATATCTCCGGAACTACTGGAGAAATCGCCATTTGAGCTTTCGGGAGGACAGAAAAGAAGGGTAGCCATTGCAGGGGTTCTGGTCATGAAGCCAAAGGTGCTGATTTTGGATGAACCTACTGCCGGACTTGATCCCCAGGGCAGCTCGGAGGTATTCAGAATATTATCCAATCTTAATGAAAAAGAGGGTACGACCATAATAATAATTTCACACAATATGGAGGAAATAGCGGCCTTCTGCAACCGGGTGGCGGTTATGAGCGATGGCGGTATAGCCATGTGCGATACTACCGAAAATATTTTTAAGCTGGAAGAGGAACTGAAAAAGTATAAGCTCGATGTCCCGCAGATAACCAGACTGTTCAGGCAGCTTGAAATACCCGGGCTTGATATTCCGACAATCCTTACCATAGACGAGGCTGTCGATTTCATAGCCGATGTCTGCCATATTCGTGCAGGAGGTGTCGTACAATGATCGGCAACATAACATTAGGACAATATGTCCCGGGAAATTCGATACTCCATCGTCTTGATCCAAGGACAAAGATCCTCTGGACCATGCTGCTCATGGTCGTCACCTTTTTGATAAACACATGGCAGGAATATGTGATGATGGGAGCGCTGACATTGATTCTGCTCATCGTCAGCGGTATTCCAGTCAGGCAAACACTGAAAGGTTTAAAACCGCTGCTGTTTATTCTGGCGATCACAGCGATCCTGAACATATTCCTTACCGGAGGAACACCAATGCTGACAATAGGTCCGGTCAGGATAACATATGAGGGTATAATAGCGGCAGTCAAGCTATTCTGCAGGCTGGTGATACTTGTTGTGACCGCATCCTTGATGACGCTGACCACAACGCCGATGACAATGACCGACGGAATAGAAAAGCTTCTGAAACCTTTCGGGAGAATCGGCGTGCCGGCCCATGAAATAGCCATGATGATGTCCATAGCCTTGAGGTTCATTCCTACCCTGATGGAGGAAACAGAGCGCATTATGAAGGCACAGGCATCGAGAGGGGCCGATTTCGATACGGGCAGTATTTTCTCAAGAATAAAAAGTTTCATTCCCGTACTGGTCCCATTGTTCGTAAGTGCCTTCAAAAGGGCCGATGAACTGGCAGAAGCAATGGAATCGAGATGCTATCACGGGGGCAAGGGCAGAACCAGGCTCAAATCGATACATTTCACTAATCTGGATGGTACGGTGACGGTGATCGGGTTCATATATCTCGTTTTATTGCTTGGTATAAGGTTTATAAAATGAGAACTATTGATTTTTTTCAACGGAATAAGTAAAATGTTAAAGGAAAAATGCACATTTTGCAGATGGGGGTAATGCTTTGAAAATCGACATAAGAGCGGAGGTTGTAAAGGAAAAAAGCTTTGATCCGCATTTCCAGGTCAGAGTAAGTTATGACGACGGGACTGTAAAATTCAGAAATGAACTGGTTTCTGTTTCCAGAAAACCACCAAGGGTCAATGTTGAGTATTCAGAAACCATAAACAAATATATCGATAAAATCGACATCAAGCAGGTCGAGCTGGAAATAATGAAGGCAATAGTGGAAAATCTGCTTAGCAGCTCGGGGAAGAGGCTGTAAGCAAGGTTTATTCAAGATACTCCCCTTTTTTTTGCACCTGCAGTTTCATGCTGCTGTCTATATAGGCATAGAATACCTGCTCGTAATCATTGACTCCATAATCTTTCAGGGCCTGATCCACCCACTCCCGTTTCAAATTCAGGCGGTCGAGAGTCCTTCCGATCAATTTTCCGTCAATTATGACATCGTAGCATAATTTTTCCTCGGAAGTCTTCAAACCAAGATCTTCAGGAGTGACAGGTCTCTTCTCACTTTTCAGAAACACGCTTAACTGGCCATTGGTCTCCAGGATCCCGTATTCAACATCACCGACACATTGTATACTGTTGAATCTTAGTTGTTCGGTCAGATCGTTTATAGTATACAATTCCTTTCTCATGTTTTTCTCCAGCAGTTTGCCGTTACGGATCAGAAGGATTGGTTTCCCGCATATGATTTCCCTTATCCGTACGCCTTTGACAGAAAGAAAAGATAGCAACACCTGACATAATACCAAAACGAAAATCGGAATCAAACCATGCAGGAAATTCTTGCCTTCGTCAGATAAGGGCATGACAGCAAGATCCGATATCATCACGGCAATAGCGAATTCAAAAGGCTGAAGCTGTCCTATCTGGCGCTTTCCCATCAGCCTCATTGATATTATTATTACCAGATACATGAAGACAGTCTTGGCTATGATCTGGGATACCATAGGATACGCAAACCTTTCGAAGGAAAAATTCTAATGGTCGATGCAACAATATTTTTATCCTTTGGCATCTAATTATTCATTGTCACGTTGTCACGGGGACGGTTCTGTTGACAACATATTGTCATAGGGACGGACCTTCGTGCACATTGTTTTATTAATGCGATTAATAACGTGATTTTCTGCTGCGAAGCCTAACCATGTCATTATGAGGAGAAACGACATAAAGTCGCTGCGACGAAGAATCTTATTAAAAAGATCCTTCGACTCCGCTGCGCTTCGCTCAGGATGACACGGGTTTTGCGCTAAAGATATCATTTAGAGCACTCAGTGAGACCCGTAGTTCATCCTTATTGCTGGACTTATTTGTTTGAGTTTTGGGGACGGAGAATTTGACTCATTCGAATGAATCAAATATGCAGAAAGATCAGCCCATGATCGTGAAACATTATTTTCTTAAAAGACTTTCGAGAGGAGGGCACTCTTCCCGCAATAACGAGTAAAGCTTCAGATTATGATACTCGCCCTGATTGAACGTAGCCTTCCTCATGGTGCCTTCATAAGTAAACCCGCATTTTATCGCAACTCTTTCGCTTGCAATATTCCCTTCCATCATGTTTACCTGGATCCTGTTTATGGGACGGATGGAAAACATGTAAGCGCAGAAAAGCAGCAGAGCTTCGCTCATATACCCGCGGCCCTGATACTGTGGACTGAATAGCTCATACCCTACTTCATAACCTGACTGATAATCCAGACCTCTGAAATAAAGTATTTCACCTAAATATTCCCCCTGATGGGTCAAAATCAGCATGCGGCCTTCATCTACGCTCCAGAATCCTGTTCGGTTGAACTCTTTCACAAACTCTCCTGATGAAGGAAAATTAAGATGCCAAAAGCGGCCTTTTGTATTTATACTGGCTATAAGCTCATAAACATGTTCGACTTCATGGGGATATATGGTACGCAATACAACATTTTTTCCTATTATCATGTCAAAACATCTCCAAAAAATCTTATATCAAATACATAAAAGACATATATATAATGATTATTGACCCATTTTGTATTATATCATAAAATGTGAAGTAGCAATTTAGTGCAGGGTGAGGATTTTTACGTATAAAAGCTAAAATAAAATGGTTGAGGGGAGAAATCTATGTATTACATCGGGATAGATCTCGGCGGAACCAATATTGCCGCAGGAATCGTGGATGATGAAGGGAAAATAGTGAAAAAGGCCAGCGTTAAAACCGGAAGGACCAGAAAGCCTGATGAAATTGTCGAAGATATGTGCAGGCTGGTTCTTGATCTGATGAAGGATTTCGGTCTGACTGAAAAAGACATATACAGCATCGGTATCGGAAGCCCAGGATCACACGACAGGGAAAATGGCATTATCCTGTATAACAACAACCTTAATTTCAAGAATGTAAATATTAAAGAAGCATTTCAGAAATATATAAATGTACCGATATATCTGGAAAATGACGCAAACTGCGCTGCGATAGCAGAGAGCGTGGCAGGCGCAGCGAAGGGATATGAACATTCGGTCACCATTACAATAGGAACCGGCATTGGCGGCGGAGTGGTCATCAACAACAAACTCTTTACCGGAACCAACGGTCAGGGCGGCGAGCTTGGACATACAGTTATCATTATCGGCGGAGAAGACTGTACCTGCGGACGCAAAGGCTGTTGGGAAGCCTATTCGGCTGCAACTGCCCTGATCAGGGATACAAGAAGAGCGGCAGAGAAGAATCCCGATTCCAAAATTCATGAACTCTGCGGTGGAAACCTGGACAATATAGATGCAAAGACTGCTTTTGACGCCGCAAGACTTGGTGACAAAACAGGCATTGAAATAATAGACAATTACATAAGTATTTTTGCAGAAGCCCTTGCCAATATGATTAACATATTCCAGCCCGATGTCATAGTTATCGGCGGAGGAGTGTCGAAAGAGGGAGACAATCTGCTGATACCTCTCAGAGAAAAAATGAGAGGAAAGACATATGGAAATGAAGGACTGCCCACTACGCATATAGTCGTTGCCCAGATGGGCAACGATGCCGGAATCGTCGGAGCGGCCTTTATACCGAAACTGAATTGATTAGCCGGATAAAAAAATGAGGAAGATCAAACTGACAGTAGAATATGACGGATCAGGATACCATGGCTGGCAGATTCAGAATAATGCCCTTAGTGTCCAGGAAGTATTGTATAAAGCCATCAGGAAGCTTACCGGAGAAGATGTGATCCCTGACGGAGCGGGCAGAACAGACTGCGGTGTCCATGCCTATGGCCAGGTAGCCAGCTTTTTCACATCATCCAATATACCGGCCGAGAAGTTTACTCCCGCCCTTAATGCCTTATTGCCTGACGATGTGTCAATAGTATCGTCGGAGGAGGTCGATGAAGGCTTCCATGCCCGATTCTCAGCAAAAGGCAAGCATTACAGGTACATCATCATCAACAGACCCCAGAGATCCGCATTATGGGCGAAGAGAGCCTGGCATATCAGGGAGAAGCTTGACATCAAAGCCATGAACGAAGCTGCCCGATTGATCCTGGGGCATCACGACTTCAAGGCGTTCTGCGCTTCTGGGCATAACGTGAAAACCTTCGACAGGACCATGTTCCACTCAGAATGGAGAAAAGACGGAGACTTATATATATACGACATCAAAGGCGACGGATTTTTATATAATATGGTAAGAATAATGGTCGGAACCATGGCTTATATCGGGAAAGGGCGTTTGACGCCGGACATCATATCGGAGGCCATCAGAAGCGGAGACAGGAACCTGCTGGGTATTACTGCCCCGCCGTATGGGCTGTATCTGATGGAAGTATTTTATTAAAGGATCAGCGGGAATACCCGCATTAAAGATTCTTCGTCCGCAGGCAGCTTTGTCGCCTGCTCCCTCAGAATGACACGGGCTATCACTTTGGAAAGTGTGGGAATTATAATGAAGCTGAGCGGGAAATTAATAAAAGGGACCACGACTCTGATGGAAAAGACATACGAAGTTGACGACGCCGAAGGCACATATCAGGAAAGGCTGGAAAAATGCTTTGTGGAATTGTGTTCCCTGCTTTCCATCGAAGTTCCGATGTGGCTTTCGAAAAATACGCGGGAGTATGTAAGGTTCAGAAGGACATCGTTCAATGCAGATCAGTTTTTCAGTCCGGTTGTGTTTGAACGGTTTGAAATCAGGCTCGAATAGAAAATATGATGCAGTGCGTGACAAAGCCCGACAAAAATAAAAAAGCAAACGAAAGTTTGCTCGATTTTAACGGGATCTCGGTATAATATAAAAGCAATTAAATTGAAACCTCAATTTAACAAAAACCCAGTGTTCAATTGTTGACATTGGGTTTTTCATATGGTAGAATTATTAACTGCATTATTAAGATTGGTGGTATTGTATTATATTTTCACTTTGTGCATATTTACTTGTATTCCTGATATTATTCTAGCACAATTGTATGAAAGATACAATACATGTCAATAATCTTTAAGATGAAAAAATATAGATTGGGAGAATGATACCTTGGAATTGTTTACGTAGATTCATAACCTGACTGGATTTATAAAAACCAGACTGGATATTTTCCCTGTCTATATTTTTATGTCTTTTACACCAAAATATGCAATTCATACGAGGTGATTTATCGATGGTTCATGAAGTGCAACGAGGAAGAACAAAAAGATACAGTTTTTCCCGAATCAAAGAAGTCCTTGAAATGCCTAACCTGATTGAGATTCAGAAAAACTCGTACAATCAGTTTCTCAAAGAAGGATTAAAAGAAGTATTAAGGGATGTTTCTCCGATAACCGATTACACAGGCAATCTGATCATGGAGTTTATCGGCTATTCTCTTGACACCGACAATATAAAATATTCGGTCGAGGAATGCAAGGAAAGAGATACGACTTATTCGGCTCCTTTAAAAGTTAAAGTGCGCCTGATCAATAAAGAAACCGGTGAAGTAAAAGAGCAGGAGATCTTTATGGGAGATTTCCCTCTCATGACAGAAACCGGAACCTTTGTCATCAACGGTGCTGAACGCGTTATCGTAAGCCAGCTGGTGCGTTCTCCCGGCGTATATTATGCCAGGGAAAAAGACAAGAACGGAAACAACCTGTTTTCTAATACAGTGATCCCTTATCGCGGGGCATGGCTTGAATATGAAACCGATTCTGCCGAGATCATTTACGTAAGGATCGACAGAACGAGAAAGCTGCCCATCACCCAGTTCCTGCGCGCTTTAGGATATGGTACCAACGCGGAGCTTCTGGATCTTTTGGGAGAAGAGCCAAAGCTTCAGGCAACCATCGCCAAAGACGGTACAAAAAGCAGAGAAGAGGGATTGTTCGAGGTATACAAGCGTCTTCGTCCCGGCGAACCGCCTACGGAGGAGAGCGCTTCTTCATTGATCAACAACCTGTTTTTTGATCCGAAGCGTTATGATCTGACCAATGTAGGCCGTTATAAATTCAACAAAAAGCTTGCCTTGGCCAACCGTATACGGGGTCAGATAGCCGCGGAGGACATAAAGCATCCGGTTTCCAAGAAGGTTTTAGTAAAGGCCGGCGAAGAAATAAACGAAGAGATGGCCTGGAAGATCCAGAATTCAGGCATCAATGTGGTGCATGTTGAAGTTGAAGGCAAAGCTGTCAAGGTTATCGGAAACCTGACAGTGGATATAAAGGATTATATTCCTTTTGACCCGGCTCTGGCCGAAATCAACGAAAAGGTTCGTTATGACGTTCTTCAGGAAATCCTGGAGAAGAACAAAAAAGCCAAAGACGAAGAACTGATCGCTATCCTCAAAGAGAACCGCGATAATCTGATGCCCAGGAATATCACCAAGGAAGATATTGTGGCAACAGTCAGCTATATCCTGAATCTGGACCACGGCATCGGACACACCGATGATATCGACCATCTGGGCAACCGTCGCCTCCGTTCTGTCGGAGAACTTCTCCAGAACCAGTTCCGTATCGGTCTTGCCCGTATGGAGAGGGTCGTAAGAGAAAGAATGACCATACAGGATATCGATGCAGTTACGCCTCAGGCTCTCATCAATATCCGCCCTGTAGCGGCAGCTATTAAAGAATTCTTTGGTTCGAGCCAGTTGTCCCAGTTCATGGATCAGACCAACCCGCTGGCCGAGCTTACTCATAAACGCCGTCTGAGCGCATTGGGTCCCGGCGGTCTTTCCCGTGACCGTGCAAGCTTCGAAGTGCGTGACGTTCACCACTCGCACTACGGCCGTATGTGCCCCATCGAGACTCCTGAAGGTCCGAACATAGGACTGATTGGATCCTTGAGCACATATGCCCGTGTAAATGAATACGGATTTATCGAGGCTCCGTACCGCAAGGTCGAAAACGGCCGCGTTACAGACAAGACCGAATATATGACCGCTGATGTTGAGGATATCTACAGAGTTGCCGAAGCCAACGAGCCGCTCGATGAGAACGGATATTTCATCAACAAGCGTGTTGGTTGTAGATTTTTGGATCAGATCATCGAGGTTGAAAGGGAAAAAGTCGATTACATGGATGTTTCGCCCAAACAGCTCGTTTCGGTCGCGACAGCCATGATCCCGTTCCTTGAAAACGACGACGCCAACCGTGCCCTCATGGGTTCCAACATGCAGCGCCAGGCTGTTCCTCTGATCAAGCCGCAGGCTCCTCTGATCGCTACAGGTATAGAACACCGCGCAGCCAAGGACTCCGGCGTATGTATAGTTGCCAGGAACTCCGGTGTCGTTGAGAAGGTCACAGCCAGTGAGATAATCGTAAGAACAGAAAGTGGACAGAAAGATCAGTATAAGCTTTTGAAATATAAACGGTCCAACCAGGGCACATGCATCAACCAGAGACCTATAGTGAGAAAAGGCGACAGGGTCAATGAGGGAGATATCATTGCCGACGGACCGTCTACCGACAATGGCGAAATAGCTCTGGGCAAGAACGTCCTGGTAGGCTTCATGACCTGGGAAGGTTATAACTACGAGGATGCTATTCTGATATCCGAAGAGCTTGTGCGGGACGATGTATATACATCGATCCATATTGAGGAATATGAGTCTGAATCCCGTGATACGAAGCTTGGACCCGAAGAGATCACCCGTGATATCCCCAATGTGGGCGAGGATTCGTTGAAAGATCTGGACGACAGGGGCATTATCCGTATCGGTGCCGAGGTTCGCTCAGGAGATATCCTTGTTGGTAAGGTAACTCCCAAGGGTGAAACCGAGCTTACGGCAGAAGAAAGACTTCTCAGGGCCATTTTCGGTGAAAAGGCAAGAGAAGTGCGTGATACCTCATTAAGAGTTCCTCACGGTGAATCAGGTATTGTTGTCGATGTCAAGGTGTTTACCCGTGAATACGGAGACGAGCTGCCTCCCGGAGTAAACCAGCTTGTCCGTGTTTACATCGCCCAGAAGAGAAAGATCTCTGTAGGCGACAAGATGGCAGGCCGCCATGGTAACAAGGGCGTTATTTCAAGGATACTGCCCATAGAGGACATGCCGTTCCTGCCTGATGGCACTCCGCTGCAGATTGTACTTAACCCGCTGGGTGTTCCTTCACGTATGAATATCGGTCAGGTGCTGGAGGTCCATCTCGGATATGCTGCCAAGGTTCTGGGCTGGAAGATCGAAACTCCTGTATTTGACGGCGCCAACGAGGAAGACATCTTTGAGACCCTCGAAAGAGCAGGGCTTCCCAGAGACGGAAAGAGCATTCTTTATGACGGCCGTACAGGTGAGCCGTTCGACAACAGAGTAACAGTAGGCTATATGTACTTCCTCAAGCTGGCACACCTTGTTGACGACAAGATCCACGCCCGCTCCACAGGTCCATATTCACTGGTTACGCAGCAGCCTCTGGGCGGTAAGGCTCAGTTCGGCGGCCAGCGTTTCGGTGAAATGGAAGTTTGGGCTCTCGCTGCCTACGGTGCGGCATATTCACTGCAGGAAGTATTGACGGTCAAGTCCGACGACGTCGTAGGCCGTGTCAAGACATATGAAGCCATCGTTAAGGGCGAGAACGTGCCCGAACCGGGCATACCCGAATCCTTCAAGGTTCTTATGAAGGAGCTTCAGAGCCTTGCCCTTGATGTGAAGGTATACAGCGACAAGCGTGAAGAGATTGAAATAAAGGAATCCGTATATGATGACCTTGAAGAGCTCGATGTGAATATCGAAGGCCGCGAAGATGAAACATTCTCGCTGCTTGACCTGGATGATGAGGAAGGACAGAACGTCATCGACGATGAATTTGAGATCAATTCTCTCGACATCGGCGACATCTCAGAAGGTACTGAGCTCAACGAGGACATTGTCAGTGATATGTTCGGCATGGACGACGATCTCATTGACGATGATGATATATAGGAGGGTGACAGGCAATGTTTGAATTGAACAATTTTGATGCCATACGAATAGGTCTTGCTTCTCCGGAAAAGATCCGTGAATGGTCAAGGGGAGAGGTTAAAAAGCCTGAAACCATAAACTACAGAACACTTAAACCGGAACGTGACGGTTTGTTCTGTGAAAGGATCTTTGGTCCTACAAGAGACTGGGAATGCCATTGCGGAAAATATAAGCGTGTTAGATACAAGGGAATCATCTGCGACCGCTGCGGTGTTGAGGTAACCCGCCAAAAGGTGCGCAGAGAACGTATGGGACATATCGAGCTTGCGGCTCCGGTTTCACACATCTGGTACTTCAAGGGTATACCAAGCCGTATGGGTCTGCTTCTGGACATGTCTCCGAGAGCTCTCGAAAAAGTACTGTACTTTGCTTCCTATGTTGTTATCGATCCGGGGAGCACACCCCTTTCACATAAACAGGTATTGAACGAGAAAGAGTACCGTGAGAGTCTGGAGAAATTCGGCGGCAATTTCAGAGCCGGAATGGGCGCTGAGGCCATTAAGGAACTCCTTCAGAACCTGGATCTCGACAAGCTTTCAAAAGAACTGAGAGAGGAAGTCGAGAATTCAAACGGTCAGAAAAAAATACGTGCAATCAAGCGTCTTGAGGTCGTGGAAGCCTTCAGAAGTTCAGGGAACAAGCCCGAGTGGATGATCCTTGATGTCATCCCTGTTATTCCTCCCGAACTTCGCCCCATGGTCCAGCTGGACGGCGGACGTTTTGCCACATCGGACCTCAATGACCTTTACAGAAGAGTCATAAACCGCAATAACCGTCTTAAGAGATTGCTGGATTTAGGGGCTCCTGAAATAATAGTCAGGAACGAGAAGCGCATGCTTCAGGAAGCCGTTGACGCCCTTATAGACAACGGCCGCCGTGGCCGTCCCGTAACGGGCCCGGGCAATCGACCCCTCAAATCCCTTTCAGACATGTTGAAAGGAAAACAGGGCCGTTTCCGTCAGAACCTGCTTGGTAAGCGTGTCGACTATTCAGGTCGTTCGGTTATAGTCGTAGGTCCTGAGCTCAAGATCTACCAGTGCGGTCTTCCCAAGGAAATGGCGCTGGAGCTCTTCAAGCCTTTCGTTATGAAGAAGCTCGTTGAAAAAGGACTGGCTCACAATATAAAGAGCGCCAAGAGAATGGTCGAAAGAGTCCGTACAGAAGTATGGGACGTACTTGAAGAGGTCATCAAAGGCCATCCGGTTCTTTTAAACCGTGCCCCGACGCTTCACAGACTTGGTATACAGGCCTTCGAGCCCGTACTGGTCGAAGGACGCGCGATCAAGCTTCATCCTCTGGTTTGTACGGCTTACAACGCCGACTTCGACGGCGACCAGATGGCCGTTCACGTGCCCCTGTCGGCAGAGGCTCAGGCTGAAGCCCGCATCCTGATGCTGTCGGCAAACAACCTGCTCAAGCCTCAGGACGGAAGACCTGTTACCGTTCCTACCCAGGACATGGTATTGGGAAGCTATTTCCTTACTATAGAAAAGGAAGCAAAAAGAGATGAAAACGGCAATGTAATAAACGGGGTCATAGGCGAAGGCAAGGTCTTCTCAAGTCCCGAAGAAGCCGTAATGGCATACCAGAACGGATATGTCAGCCTGCACGCACGCATTAAAGTCCGTGTCACCAAAACAATTGACGGTGTCAAGAAATCCAAGATGGTCAATACAACAGTCGGAAAGATAATCTTCAATTCGGCTATTCCTCAAAATCTCGGATTTGTGGACAGAACCAATCCTGAGACCATGTTTGACTATGAAGTGGATTTCCTCGTGGACAAGAGCGCGCTGGGCAAGATCATTGACCGCTGCATAAGAATAAACGGTTCAAACAAGAC
The DNA here is from genome assembly GCA_012840245.1 of Clostridiaceae bacterium. Classification (GTDB taxonomy): domain Bacteria; phylum Bacillota; class Clostridia; order DSM-8532; family DSM-8532; genus DTU059. Next base: position 24,918 of record DULR01000025.1, on the reverse strand, counting down.
TGCAGTGGTTCTTGACAATATCAAGTCCCTTGGCTTCAAGTACTCCACCAGAGGAGCCATTACCATCGGTATTACCGACATGATCATACCTGAAGTCAAGCAAAAATATCTGGATGAAACAGACAGAAAGGTCGAAGAGATCGAAAGACACTACAGAAACGGTCTGTACAACAAGGAAGAGCGCAGGAACGCCATCATATCGGCATGGAACAAGACCACAGAGGACATCAAGAACGCTCTTATCGCATCGCTTGACCGCTTCAATCCGGTTTATATGATGAGCCAGTCGGGTGCCCGCGGTAACATCAACCAGATCAGACAGCTCGGTGGTATGCGCGGACTTATGGCCGACACCTCGGGCGCAACCATAGAGATCCCGATCAGATCCAACTTCCGTGAAGGTCTGAACGTTCTGGAATACTTCATATCGACTCACGGAGCAAGAAAAGGTCTTGCCGATACTGCTCTCCGTACCGCTGACTCAGGTTACCTGACCAGACGTCTGGTGGACGTTTCCCAGGATGTTATCGTCCGTGAGGAAGACTGCGGAACCGATGACGGCATAGAGATAACGCCTATCGTTATAAGCGGCAAGACGATCGAAGGAATGGCAGAGCGTCTCAGAGGGCGCTTCGCTGCAGAGGATATCGTCGATCCCACCACCGGTGAGGTCATAGTTGCAAACAATACCCTGATAAATGAGGATCAGGCTGAGAAGGTTGAAAAACTGGGTATCAGGAAAGCCAGGATACGTTCGGTTCTGACCTGCCGTTCACGCATCGGAGTATGCGCAAGGTGTTATGGTATAAACCTTGCAAACGGCGAGGAGTGCAATGTCGGTGAAACTGTAGGATTTATAGCTGCCCAGTCCATAGGCGAGCCCGGAACACAGCTTACCATGCGTACCTTCCACCTTGGCGGTGTTGCAGGTGATGACATTACACAGGGTCTGCCGCGTGTCGAGGAATTGTTCGAAGCCCGTAAGCCGAAGGGATTGGCGATCGTATCCGAAATTGCCGGTACGGTTCATATAAGGGACACCAAGAAGAAGCGTGAAATAGAGATAGTCAATGACGAGACAGGCGAAACAAGAACGTATCTGATTCCTTATGGTTCCTCCATCAAGGTGTCGGACGGTGACGTCATAGAAGCCGGCGACGAGCTGACAGAAGGTTCAGTAAATCCTCATGACGTATTGAAGATCAAGGGTGTGCGTGCCGTTCAGAGATATCTGCTCCAGGAAGTCCAGAAGGTTTACAGACTCCAGGGTGTTGATATAAACGACAAGCATATCGAGGTCATAGTCAGACAGATGCTGAGAAAGGTCAAGATCGACGAAGCCGGAGATACAGATCTGCTGCCCGGCAGCCTGGTGGATATGTTCGAATTTGAAGAGAAGAACAAACAGGCTGAGGAACAGGGCTTGCGTCCTGCGGTGGGCAAGCGTGCCCTGCTGGGTATCACAAAGGCTTCACTGGCTACCGAATCCTTCCTGTCGGCAGCTTCATTCCAGGAAACAACAAGGGTTCTGACTGAAGCGGCTATCAAGGGCAAGATAGATCCACTGATCGGCCTTAAGGAAAACATCATAATCGGTAAGCTGATTCCTGCCGGAACAGGCATGGCAAGATACCGTGATATCGAAATAGATATAAATGACAATAACTCTGAAATATGATATGATTGAAGCGGGACAAGGGCACAGGAACCTTGTCCTGCTTTTTCGTCATGTTCTGCCTTTATCTGTCGGAGGAGAATACATATGAATGCTGTTGAGATCAATAACCTGACCAAATACTATGGCAAATCGCGCGGGATCATAGATGTCAGCTTTAATGTTGAGGAAGGTGAAATCTTCGGCTTCATAGGACCCAACGGAGCAGGAAAGTCAACAACTATTAGACTTTTGCTGGCATTGATCTATCCGACAAGCGGAAGCGCGAAAATATTCGGAAAAGACTGCATAAAAGAGAGACACGAAATAGCAAAGCACATAGGATATCTCCCTTCCGAAGTATTTTATTACGATAACATGAAGGTGATGGACCTTCTCAGATATTCAGCCGGCTTCTATAAAAAAGACTGCACCAGGAGGATCAAAGAGCTTGCCGGGATACTGGATCTGGATCTTTCAAGAAAGATCGGATCATCTCGATGGCATCGCTGGCAGTGGTCTTTATGTCGGTATTCACCGCATATACTGCCGATACCGAAAGCTTCAGAAATCTGTTCATGGGATTTCCTCCCGAAGTTTTAAAGGCCTTCGGGGTCGATCTTGATATGCTCTTTTCAGTTCTGGGCTACTATTCATTTGTTTTTGCTTACGTCCTCTTATGCGGGGCGATCCAGGCAATGCATCTGGGCCTTTCGCTCATATCAAAGGAGTTCAACAGAAAGACGGCGGATTTTATTTTTACGAAGCCGATGCCAAGATCATCTGTATTGACGGCAAAGCTTATGTCAGGAATAACCCTGCTTTTGATCACCGATATCATATACATACTGGTTGCCTATTCAATGGCCAATATTATGACAGATGAGCCCTTTGACAGGAAAATCTTTTTTATGATTTCCATCTCGTTATTCTTTATCGAAACCATGTTCTATTTACTTGGCGTACTGGTGGGAGCCATCTTCCACCGGGTAAAATCAGTAACCGGAGTGACCATGGGAACAGTATTCGGCTTCTTTATAGCGGGAATGCTCGGAGACGCCCTTGACGATGAGAAAATCAGATATTTTGTTCCGTTTAAATACTATGACGGCCTGGATATAATCCGTGAATCCGGATATGATACAACCTTCCTGATCATCAACATCCTCTTTGTAACAGGCGCTGTTCTGGCGAGCTACGCCCTGTATGTCAAAAAGGATATACACTCGGCCTGATGCCCGGAAAGGAGGACCTGGATTGAACATAGTTTTAAGAGAATTGAAAGCCAACTTCAAATCCTTTCTTTTTTGGTGTTTAGGCATAACTGCCATAATAGCGGGAGGAATGGGCAAATATGCGGGATTCAGTTCATCTGCCCAGTCCATTTCGTCGATAATTGATAAAACTCCAAGAGCGCTATTGGCCATTTTCGGCATGAGCGGCATAGATATGAGCACCGCAAGAGGTTTTTATGCGGTAATATTTCTTTACGTCATGATAGCTTCGACTGTTTATTCCTCCATGCTGGGCGCGGGAATAATATCAAAGGAAGAAAGGGATAAAACTTCAGAATTTCTTTTCACTAAGCCGGTTTCACGTGTAAGCGTCATTACATCGAAGATAATTGCCGCACTTTTCTATACAATGCTTTATAGTATTGTCGCCATGGCGGTTTCTTTTGTCGTAGCATCAATGGTCACACCCGAAAGTCTTGACGGATTTGGATCGGGACTAGCCCGGGACATTTTGGTGCTGAGTGCCGGAATGCTGTTTGTCCAGTTGATTTACCTGTTCATTGGAACGGGAATGGCTTCACTGATAAAAAAGCCCGGTGCGGCAACGGGAAGCGCAACGGGCGTCATGCTTGTGACATATTTTATCGCCATGGTCATCGACATGACCGAGAAGCTTGATTTTCTGAAATACCTTACCCCGTTTAAATATTTTGAACCAAAAAAACTCATAAACGGAGGAAGCTTTGAACCGGTATTCATCTTTATCTCAGTTATGCTGATAGCTTTATTTCTCAGCGCGACTTATATATTTTTCCCAAAACGTGATTTGAATATTTGACGCATGTGAAAGCAAACGGACGGTTCTTATCTTATCGCTTCATCAATGGCCTTAAGTTCTTCTTCAGTAAAGGTGAGGTTATTGATGCACCTGACATTGTCCTCAAGCTGCGAAACCTTGCTTGCGCCAACCAATACCGACGCCACTTTTCCGTCCTTCAACACCCAGGATAAAGCCATCTGGGCAAGGGTCTGACCACGTTTTGAGGCGATTTGGTCAAGTTTTCTGATCATTCTCAGCTTATCCTCGGTGATCCTTGACTTGGGCAGGAACGGTGTTACACCCCTGCCGGCTCTTGAATCTTCCGGAATACCGTTAAGGTATCTGTTCGTCAACATTCCCTGAGCCAATGGGCTGAAAACTATCAACCCTATGCCGATTTCGGCGGCATAATCTTTAAGGCCGTCGCTCTCTATCCAGCGGTCCAGTATCGAATAATTGGGCTGATGGATAACGAAGGGAGTCTTTAGCTCTTTTAAGATTTTATATGCTTTTTCCGTATCTTCACGTCTGTAGTTCGAAATACCGACATATAACGCTTTTCCCTGTCTTACTGCGCTGTCCAGGGCAAGCATGCTCTCTTCAACAGGGGTATTGGGATCAGGGCGATGATGATAGAATATATCGACATAGTCAAGCCCCATACGTTTAAGGCTCTGATCCAGGCTTGCCAGGAGATATTTCCTCGAGCCAAAGTCCCCGTAAGGACCTTCCCACATTCCATACCCGGCTTTTGTTGAAATGATAAGTTCATCACGATAAGCAGAAAGCTCCTCTTTCAATATGCGGCCAAAGTTCTTCTCGGCTGATCCCGGAGGAGGCCCATAGTTGTTGGCAAGGTCAAAATGAGTTATTCCCATATCGAAGGCTTTGGTTACAAGGGCTTTCATATTGGCCATAGTGTCATAATCGCCAAAGTTGTGCCAAAGGCCGAGTGAAACTGCCGGAAGCTTAAGTCCGCTTCTTCCGAGCCGGTTGTATTTCATAGACTGATAACGTGAAGGGTTGGCTAAATACATATAATGACCTCCTTATACCTTATTTTATTTGCAGAACACTTTATTCTTATGTCTCGGCTTAATCATTATTCTTCGTATTTTAACAGTATCATATAAATAATTGTTGTTCAATAAGCGGGAAAAGCAGACAGAAGTGAAATAATGATATTGTAACCATGGGGCTCCTGGGTGACGAAAAAACAGAGATAAAGTCACACAGACTTGTGATATCAGGCCGTATGCTCCCTGCGCCTGACGAACTTGGAGCAGGCCCTGCGTGCGCTTCCGTCGCATTTCCGGACAGAGAATATATCACACACGCCATAAGTTTTTATATGTTCATGGGGATGGAATATAAAAAACTCACAGTCGCAGCACCTGTAAAAATCCAGCTTTTTAAAAACATCCATATTGAAGAAGTGATGTGATGAACAGCAGTAGTCCGGAGAAACTATGCCTTTTTCCCGGCAGAGTATATCATCTGTAAGACCCATAAGTTTACCCTTCATGCAATTTTTGCATGATCTTTTCTCGGGTTGCAATATCGCTACCGGCTTGACCTTTTCTTTAAGACCCTGGGTCTTACTCTTCATTTGACGGATTTCCCCCTTATAAAATTTCTTTCAGGTTATTATAACATATTACCCAGTATGACCCGAGAAAAGACCGGGTCTAAGGATCCTCCCGGGGCATGACCTTAAGGGTAATACCATGGATATTACTTCCGGGCAAATCATATGTTAGCCGTAACGGTTCTGTGGTAAAATGAAAAAAAGTGCTTTGGGGTGTAAGAGATGCCGAGAATATACCGGATACGATATATACCTTCAGAAACCATCGATCTATCCTCGGACAGGTTGCTCTACCGGGATGAGAATTACCTCATTACCGAATGGGAACCTATAAAGCCCCGCGATGATGTCAAGTATGGCATCTCCTGCGTATTCTTGAACAAAGGCTGGAAAATCAGTGCTTTCATGAATGAACGCAAGGAACTGATGTATTGGTATTGTGATATTGTTGACATAGAATATAATAAAGAGACAGATACATTTTTCCTGTATGATTTATTGACAGATATAAGAATCATGCCTGACGGAAGGGTGGAAGTATTTGATTTGGATGAGCTGGCAACAGCCTTCGAATCAGACCTTATAACCGACAGACAGCTATATATGTCGCTCAGACAAAGCAATGAGCTTCTCAGGCTGATTTACTCAGCCGACATGCCCGGGGCTGTCAGTCATATCATAAAAAATTATACAGGGATCGGGGTAGAAGTATGAGTGCAGAACTGAATGAATATGTTAGCGCCCGAAAGCTGGGCTTAAAAGAATATTCGAACTATATTTCCCAGGGACGCAGCGGTTACCTGCCGTTTCTTGACGGAATCCTAAAAAATATAGATATCGTTTCAGAAGTCGATCTGGGTATCATAGATATTCCCCTGAGAAAGGTCAAAGGGACATATACATATCTGAGAAGCATCTCCTTTGCACGGAACTATATGCCATTGATGGAGATAGATTCTGAGTTTGCGGCAAAATGGCAGAATGTTTACAATGCCCAGGTCCAGGAAGGCTTGCGGGAGCCTATAAAGGTTTATGAATATCTGAACTGGTTTTATGTCGTAGAGGGGAACAAAAGGGTAAGTGTTCTCAAATATCTGGATGTCTTTTCGTACCATGGCAAGGTAACCCGTCTCATTCCGAAATACGATGAGAACAACAAGGATATCCGTATTTACTATGAATTCATGGATTTCAACAAAAAGACAGGGATAAATGAAATATGGCTGTCCAATGAAAAGGGATATCAGGAGCTTTGGGAGATCATAAAGGATTATAATCCCAGGAATCGTTTCGTTGACATGTCGGACCGTTTCAAATATTTTGCCAGCTCGGTGTACAACAATTTCAGAAAAGCATTCTACCAGCTGGGCGGCGACAAGCTTCCCATAACCACGGGAGATGCTTTCCTGGACTTTTTGAAGATCCATGGAATAAGTGAGGAATACAACGAAGAGGAATTCAAGGACAGGATCTGGCGCCTTCTTTCGGAACTTCGTTATTATTCGGGTCCTGAAGCCATCGACATACAGCAGAGTCCGGCCCTTAAAGTCGAAAAAGGCTTTATAAGCAGGCTGGCGAACCTGGGGCATTCAGGGAAGCTGAAGGTAGGTTTCGCACATGTGACCGACAGCAAAACATCCAGCTGGACATATTCCCACGAGCTGGGAAGGATGCATCTGGAGCAGGTTTTGAAAGATTCGGTCGAAACAGTGTCAAGGTTCAATCTGCCCGAGAGCAATGATGCAGCGCCAATACTGCAGAGCATGGTGGATGAGGGCTGCAGGATCATTTTCACGACTTCCCCCACCCTTATCAATCCTACCCTTAAGGTGGCGATGGACAATCCGGAATGCAACCTTCTCAATTGCTCCTGCTTCCATTCTTTCAAGCATGTAAACACATATTTCGGACGGATACATGAGCCCAGGTTTTTGAGCGGCATAGTGGCCGGAGCCATGAGCAACGCCGGGAAACTCGGATATATAGCTCCGTATCCCACGACCGACATCATAAGCGGCCTTAACGCGTTCACGCTTGGAGCCCGCATGGTCAATCCCAGATGCGAGGTATATGTCAGATGGACTGTCACGGGCAAGGAAAGGCTCGATGCCGATGAGGTAACAGCCGAGCTTGTCTCAAAAGGCGTTGACATAATATCGCACCATAACACCCTGGTCAACCGCATGTTCTCAAAGGAATACGGTGTTTATACCCTTAAGAAGACAGATGACGGGGACTATGCGCCCGACAAGTATCTGGCCGTTCCGGTCTGGAACTGGGGAATCTTCTACGAAAAATACGTAAGGAGCATTCAGGCCGGAGGAACCAGGCTGGGAGCCGACAGCTCCGGAAGGGTCAGAAACTACTGGTGGGGTCTTGACTCAGGCCTGCTGGATTTCTTTTATGCAAAAAGACATGTCCCTCCCGAGACAAGGAAGCTGGTAGAGTTTATCAAAACCTCTATCATTTCTCAGACCTATAAAGTATTTTCCGGTCCTATATATGACATCAACGGAAATCTTGTGGTGGACAGCGGTGACGAGCTCCAGAGGGAACAGATACTCTCCATGGACTGGCTTGTTGAAGGGATCATAGGAGAAATTCCCGATATGGACCAGTATACCCCAAGCAATCTGTCTACAGGGAAGATAGTTTAACTATATATCTATGATATGATACCCGTATGCGTCAACAATGGTGGTGCCATTGTATTGGGACACTCTCTTTGCCCGCCCGTAATTAAGATGCATATGGCCATGGAACATATACTTCGGCTTATACTTGTCCAGAAGGGGCAAAAATGCTTTAAATCCGGTATGGCACAGGTCATTGCCGTCTCCTATCCCAAAAGGAGGCGCATGGGTGACCAGGATATCGAAGCCTTTATTTCGATACAGCTTGAACCGGAGCTTTCTGATCCTTTTTTCCATCTCCTTCTCGGTATACTGATAGGGAGGAAAAGAATACAACGGATGGTTGCTGTATTTTCTGCTGCCGCCAAGCCCCAATATGCGAAGACCTTTATATACGACCAGCTTGTCTTCAATGCTGTCACACCCTCCCGGAGGATCTTTTTCATAGTTTGTATCATGGTTTCCGTGGACATAAAAAACAGGTGCTTTTATCATTGTGGCGACAAATGAGAGATATTCGCTTTTCAGATCCCCGCATGATATGACAAGCTCCACATCTTCGAACCTTTCAGCGTCGAAGTGGTCCCAGATATATTTGCTTTCAGTATCGGACAGCAGAAGTACGCGCATTTTACCTCCGGAAAAATAACTCGTAGTATATAATAAAACGGCATCAGTACCAATATAACTTATATACCAATATGGGACAAGGCCAAACAGCCCATATTCCATACCAAAAACCGAAATTAAAATTATCGGCTGTTAAAACAGAGGCATTCATCTGGTATAATGGTAAAAAAAGTACACCAAAGCAGGAGAAATCAGATGGATATCAAATCATTCATGGATCAGGTGGCGTATAATGAAAAAGGCTTGGTTCCGGTCATAACACAGGATGATGAAACCGGTGATGTGCTAATGATGGCCTGGATGAACGAAGAAGCGCTGAAAAAAACGCTTGAGACCGGAAGGATGACCTATTTCAGCAGGAGCCGCCAAAGTCTCTGGATAAAAGGAGAAACTTCAGGGCATTTTCAAAAGCTGGTTACAATAGCCATAGACTGTGACGGGGACACATTGCTGGCTCGTGTCATACAGCAGGGGGCGGCATGTCATACGGGAAACCGCACCTGCTTTTACAGGAAACTTGATTGATGGGAAGGATAAAAATGAGCGTGAATTTTGAGATCATCGAAAAAATCTATAATGTAGCGGTTGACAGAAAAAACAACCCCAAGGAAGGTTCCTATACCAACTATCTTTTTGACAAGGGCATAGACAAGATATGCAAAAAGGTCGGGGAAGAAGCATCCGAAGTCATTATCGCCGCGAAAAACAACAATCCCGACGAAATCAGATATGAGGTGGCCGACCTTATCTACCACCTTACTGTTCTCCTTGTCAACCAGGGCCTTACCTGGGAAGACATATGCAAGGAGCTCGAAAACCGCCACAAATGAGTTTCGGGGACGGAGGATTTCACTCATTTTAGGTTGAGTGAGTTTTGGGGACGGAGACTTTAACTCATTTTAATTCTGCACGAAACGACAGGATGTCATTCTGAGGAGCGAAGCGACGAAGAATCTTATCCTTCTGCCATCGAAGAGCTTACAAGAATCTGTTTGCGGGTTATAAAAGCCCGCTTATTTTATTTATCAACTGGTTAATATTGACACAATATATCATAAAATGCTATACTCTTGATAATTAATGCCAATGTAATAAGATTCTGACATAAAACACATAAAGATACTCATTTCAGAATCTTATTACTTTCAAATAATATTGTCAGGAGTATAGGCTTATGAAAAAGAGTGTTATTTCCTTTCTTTTGATATTTATAATCCTCTCGGTTCCTCTGTTTTCAGCGACCATGGCTGCTGCCAATGATGAAATCGAAAACTTACGGAAAAACATCAGATCGATAGAAGATATTGATGACGCAATGTTTGGCAGCCTTGAAAATGCTGTTCTTAAAAAATATACCGATGTAAAAAAAGGCGACTGGTATATGAGTGTTATGGTAAAGCTGGTGGGCTTGAGCGCTCTGGACGGTTCTTTGAATAACACTCTGGACCCATTTGATACCGTTACCAGGGCAATGTTCATAAAGTTGTTTATCCGCGCCATGTACGGAACCGAAGGCCTTAAGGGATTAACTCCTTCATTCAGCCATTGGGCTGCCCTGGATGTTAAAAAAGCTGAGGAAATAGGGATACTTGAGCCTGGTGAATACGTCCTGTCAAACTTGTCAGATCCCATAACCAGAGGTGAAATGGCAAGAATAATAGTCAAGGCTTATAAAAAGTTTGAAAAAGATCCCTTAACTGAAGCCGAATGCAGGCCGCTTTCAGCGTCCATCAAAGACTTTGATAAAATCTCTGAAAGCCAGAAGGCAGATGTTTTGATCGTATATGGTTCAGGGATAATATCGGGCTATACTGACGGGCGTTTTGGAGCCGATGATGTGGCAACAAGAGCTCAGGCGGCAGCATTTATCATAAGGTTTCTGGATAAGAGAGAAAGAGCAAAGGTCACCATACCAAAGAATGAAGCCCAAAGGGAGCCTATGGTGCTGAGATATGACGACCCTTACAGGCCTATGGCCATAGAGGGAGATACCTTTATCAAGCCTGACGGGACCAGTGTGGTACTAAAAATCGGCCCCTCAGGAGTATTGGGTGAAGGGCAGGGTTGTGCGACAGAGCTTGGAAGGATAGACCGTGGAGGAACTCCAATTAAGGCAGGTGATTTAGGTACGGAAGAGCCCTTTATGGGACAGCCTTATCTTGTATGCGAGAAGACAGGGGAAGGGCATTATATAAGAGAGTGGCATGCAATAGCTGAAAGGATGCGGAATGATGCATTAAGAGAGCTTGGTCATCCTGAGGAAGGGACTACTTATGGACCTTGGCTTAGGTATTCTAGAGGACAATGGGTTTGGACAGGACCGATTAGATAAGGATGATTCTTTATGTGTAAAGATAGAAAAATTTTTATTGTAATTATAGTATTTTTCTTACTTATTTTACTTCTTCCACAAAGTTCTTTTGCTGGTAACAATGATAGTCTTCCTTCATATGGATATTCGGGGAAAGGTGATGATAAGTGGAAATACAATATCAATTATTCCGGAATGAGGATTTCTTTTTACTGGGCTCCTGATGAAGACTCATTCGCCTCCGGGGAAGGTGTCATTCAAGTTGGTAATACTACTGACATTTCAAAAACAGGGCCTTGGTATAAAGTTGAAAGATATACTGTCCATTCTGTTTTTTGGTATATGAATAAAGGCAATAATATCTTTGGAAGTAAATTTAGCCCTATTGAATCAATAGATACAGATTATCAATGGGCAGGCTACGGTGACAGCCCTGAGATCCAGAGGATAGTTAATGCTATGCCCGATGTCTGGACAGGTACAAAAGCCCAGTGGGATAACTGGTTTGAAGGCCCGATCGATCCTGTGACCAATGAAAAGGGATATCGGAACATTCCCGATATAGCCAGACTTTGCGGAGCGGAAATAACAGTTGATGATTTCAAGAATGGTATCTTTTCAGAACGTGAATTCAGGTCAGAACCTGGTATATATAAAGTCTTCTTCGAACCTGTAATATATCCCATCGTGGATGGTGTCTGTATGGCTATGACTCTGAGAGATCTTATCCGCTGGGAGGAGGCTTTTCACAGAAACGAAGTAGTGACATCGGACGGAAAAGATCTCATAGACTGGATCACACCTGTTTTTGTCTTTACCTCCAACTCTCAGTTTTTGATCGAAAATGAAGCTGCCATATCCATGTACGGCAAAAACTCCAGAGATTACGCCAAAGCCTATTCAGACACCAAATATCCTCTGTTTCAGAGCAATATTGCAAAAGCAGATACATATAAAGTGATTTACGATTCACCTGACATAACTGTGAGACGGGCTCAGAGAGCAGCAATAAAAGAACAGCTTAATCCCGAAGGTGGGATCATATACAACTCCATGGGCGTTGGGGTGGTAACTCCATATGTCAAGGAAGAGCCGGAACCTGAGCCCGTTATAGAGCCGGTTATAGAATCAGAACAGGAAGGATCTGTCGGCCATTCTGTTATAAACGAAAATGCCTTTATCCAGGCCGATCCGAGGGATAGTGAGGCTTTTGACGTAACAAAAGGCATCCCTGCCGGAGAGGCCGTTTATGCGCAGATCATCTCAGAAAGCTTCCTGTACAGTCTTAAAACCAATACGGTAAGTGGATATGCAACCACCAAGGTTACCGTGAATCACAAGGACGAGGAAGGGAATCCAAAAACATCTGAGATATATGTTTCCCGTCCGTACTCATATATTGAGATCACATCCTTTGAACTCTATGAAATAGAAAGCGCAACTGTCGAAAATGAAGCCCTGCCCGGGAAAAAGGTGATCCTTACTCCAAAAGGCGGATATACGACTCCGTCATTTGAGGTCACCCATGATCCTAATGACAGATATTCCTACCATGTGCAGAGATGCTCTGATAAAACCATAAACTCTGACGCTGTCACCGAGGAAGAAGTAAAAGCTGCCGCAGAAGCCGTCGTTGATTCACCATCCGTAATAAATGACAAACTCATCATAAATGGTAAGGTTATTCTCGACCCTTACAGTGGACTTGCTTCTGATCGGACTCCTCCCAAAACAAGCCGGGATGTTCTTTACACCTCAAACATAATCATCCCGGATCAAACAAAAAACAGAACTTATGATAGCAGCGGAGAAATAACCTATAAGAAGGTTTATTCATATAATCCCGAAAATCCGGAGATCCTGACTTTCGAGATTGGTAATATAAACCCAATTGCTGTACATACTCCTGTTTGTGTCAACATAAGCATTTCAAGCGATGATATCCACAATCAGAAGATAAATCCTTCAAATACCGCCAGCGCATTGATACTAGACCGTACTTTCACGGTGGATATCATAAACAGCGGATCTCACAGAAATATCAAAGGCTATGGGAACAGGGACTTTACAAAGTATATAAAAGACAGAGAGATACGTCTGTCTTTCGACGCATACCTCGGGACCGATATGACAGGTACATACTTAAAAGCCAACACATGGTATTCTCTTAGCAGCCTTGGAATATCCAATACGACAACCCGGATCATCTTTTATACACCGGTGTGGGTCGATGAAGGCCTGTACAATATTGAGGCAAGGAGCATAGCCAGGAACGATACCTCAAAGAAAAGCGAGAACAGGGCTAACTTAAATCCTTCAAATACAGCAGCCATCGCCAGGGGTGCCGTGGAAGTATCGGGGAGGATATACGATTTTGCCATAACAGATATAGAAGATATATCATGGGAGCCTTTCTTCAGGAAGAGCTCAAACAGCCATGAACGCACCGGAAAGGTCTTTTATACGGGGCCACGGAACATAAACGGTGAGCCGGACAGCGCAAGAAAGTATATAATGCCGGTAATGCCAGGAAAAAACGATATGAAAGGTTATCAGCAAAAAGCAGTAAAACTCGGATATACTGTTAAGTTTGAAATCAAGACGGTAGGCAATTATTATGATAATTTGGACTTTGTCCAGATAAGGCCTACGTTTGCTTTTGTGGACAGAGAGGGGAAGAACAGGCAGGAAGTAGATCTGTATTATTCCACACCAAAAAACCCGCTGATCAAAATAGGGAGCTTTGAGGATACCGAAACACAGAAGATCAGACTGGATTTCAAATACAGAGGGATAGATCTTTCCGAGTTTATAAATACAGCTGAGGCCATTTACCGCTTAAGGGGCGGCGTAGGAACCTATACACTTGAGAAATGGAAGGAAGCTTTCCCTAAGGTGTCTCAGAACGGAGTGGTTATATCCAAATATACAAAGCTTCTTCTGAGTGAGCCCATACGTAGCTTTATAGGGCCTGTGCAAGGTGTGCCCGGGAATGTAAACAGGTATAAAGCATTTGCATCCGTACAGAAATGGTACGGGGAATATCATCTGCCGGCCGATCTGCTGGTTGTCCCAAAAGGAACAGATTTATCAAAGGAAAGGAATCTGACACGAAACTCCCCTGTTTTTCTGAAAGACGGGTATGTGATTGTCAATTTCAAGGATATCACTGTGATCAATGATGACGATTTCGACAACCCCAGCCTTGGTTATACAGGAAAAACAGGAGATGGCTGGGCATTGGAAGGCTATGACCTGAGCCAGGGAGGCTGGCAGCTTGTGACCGGCGATGTAATCGTATATTATGCTGACAAGAGTGCCTCTGACGATTATATTGGTACCGGAACACATTAAATCCCCTTATTCAACAAAAAATTACAAAATTTAAATTTATCCTATTGATTATGAAATTGTTTGTTGTTACAATATATAACAGTTAATTTGTGCTATGAGAAGATTGATTATGAATATAGGGGAAATACTAGATAATAAATATAAAATTATCGGAAGCTTGGGACAGGGTGGCACAGCACGGGTATTTCTTGTCGAAAATATAGTACTTAATAATTATTGGGCCCTTAAAGTGCTGTCCAAAGACAGCCCATGGATTTCATACCAGTTGGAAGAGGTCGATATACTTAAAAGTCTTAGTCACCCAATGCTTCCAAGGATAGCAGACCTTTTTGGGGACAATGATAATTACTTTATCGTAATGGATTATATCCCCGGATCAAACCTTGTAGATGTACTGCAAAAAGAAGGTAAGATAACCGAAAAAGTGCTGATAAAATGGACTTTTGAACTGCTTGACGCATTGGACTACCTGCACGGCAGAAATCCGCCGGTAATTTACAGAGATTTAAAACCATCCAATCTGATCGTGGATGATACGGGCAGATTGAGACTCGTAGATTTTGGTACGGCCAGACTGCACAGAGAAGGAAAAAGTGAAGACACCATTTATATAGGCACTCAGGGATATGCAGCTCCTGAGCAATACGGAAACGGCCGAAGCGACCAGAGGACGGACCTTTTTAGCCTAGGCATGACTCTTGTGCATTTGGCTACAGGGATACATCCTCTGAAAACAGGTGAGGGAAGTATCAGAGTATTATTAAAAAATTCAGGTATTTCAAAAGGATTTTCAAAATTCATACTTGGCCTTACAGAGCCCGAACCGGCAAAGAGATTCCAGGATGCTCAGACTGCATTGAAGGCCCTGAATAATATTGCTGGGTCAAAGAGATTGATTTTTAAGAGAAACATAAAAACTCAAGCTTCAATGTTCAGGGGCGTCATTGGTATAACCTCGTATTTGCCCGGAAGTGGTGCAACGACATTATGTCTGGCTTTAGGCAGGTATTTGGCCAAAGCAGGCAAAAAAACCGTATTGATAGAACTTAACAACAGCGGTGATTTCAGCAGGCTGGAAGAAATCCTTGATGATCTGGGCGAGCTTAAAATCAGAAGAGAAAACAGCTTTGAAGCAGGGGAAATAGTGTTCTATCCCGGTATGTCAGATTGCAGCGAGATTTCCAGGAAGGGTGTTGATATCGTCATCCTGGATCTCGGGCATCTAAATAATGAACATAAGTTAAGGGAACTTAACCGTACTGATATAAAGCTTGTCCTTTGTCCCAGGGTTCCATGGAAGTATTCCATATTCCTTGAATATGACGGGGGCATCAAATCACAGACAAAAGATGAATGGATCTTTGTAGCAGATACATCTGACGATTTTGACAAACAGATGCTCAATAAAAATATAAAGCATCTTGTCTCCTATTCACTTCCGAAGAATCCTTATTATTTTACCGAAGAAGAACGTAAAAACACTGAACGTTTTTTTAAGGAAATCTGTTCTATTGCAGAGGCAAGACATAATTAGAGGGGAGTAAAAATGATAATTCGTCCGCAGCGTTACAGAACTTTGATTGGCTTTTTACTGGGAGTGATCATCTCGGTTATCGCTTCAGGTACAGCTTTTTTCTTTTATCAGAGAAATATAAATGAGATCAATAAGAAAAAGATACAGGAAATAAAAGAGATTGCAGTTGAGGAATATTTACAGAATCATCCCGTAAAGCTCATATATATTCTGACCTCTGATAAAAAGGCCGGAGAAGTGTTGACCGATCAGGATTTGATGCCGGCTGAAATAAGTGAGGATATCTTCCCTGCAGATGCGATCATCGAGCCTTCTTCTGTCACAGGAAAGATTGTAAGGTGTGACATATCAAAAAATACGGCCTTGACGAGTTCCATGCTGTATGATGAAAAGGATTATCCTGACGACATGAGACTGGTAGAATATACATCAATAAATATTCCGCAGAAGCTCGAACCCATGGAATACGTCGATGTGAGGATCATGTTCCCTAATGGTCTGGACTACATCGTTTTATCCAAAAAGCAGGTCAAAGACCTGCAGAGACAAACGGCTGATAATCCCAGGAACATAATCTGGTTTCATTCCAATGAGGAAGAAATCCTCAGAATGGCAAGTGCTATTGTCGATGCAAGTCTGGTCGAAGGGACGACGCTGTATGCTGTACCTTACGTGGCTCCTGAAATCCAGAGCGAAGCAGTCAGGACCTATCCGTCAAATCCGGAAGTACTCAGCCTTATTCTGCAAAATCCCAATATTGTAGAGAAGGCCGTAACAGAGCTGGAGATCCGAAACAGAGCAATGTTTGAAAAGCAAATAAACGAAGACTATCAAAGTGCAGGCCGAAACAAAGTATTCAGTGGTACTGCAGACTCTGCCGCTTTAACTCCTGTTGTTGACGAAGAAATTGATGCTGAGGTCAGTACAAGACTTGAAGACAGATTATAGGAGGATGCAATGAACGTAGTATTTCTTGGGAAAAGTACCGAAGAAAAAAAGTTTTTGCTTCTATGCCTGGCCAAAATCATGTCATGCCGCAATAAGGTAGTGCTGATTTCCAAAAGTCCATACTTATTTGAAAATGAAACGGGGATCCATGATTATTGCGGTATTGAAATAGTGAAATGTGAAAACGATGAGGATCCGCTGAGCAAGATCATAATCGATGCATATAATTTTCTGGATGTGGACGAACTTATCAGCATACCCGAAGGATTTGCCGTAGTTGCCGTATCCGAACCTACAAGAAGAATGCTTGAAGAATGCACAAAACTGGCAAGCGAATACACATGGTTCCAGCCATCGCTCAGCCTGATTTTGATTTATCTTAACGTTATGGAGTGCTGCCGGATCAATGTGAGATATCTGGATTTATTCTGGGAACGGAGCCTGCCCAGCTTTACTAAAATCACTCACACACATGCCATATATTTTGAAGAAGCCAACCACAATGTAATGATTGAAAGCCAGTTTATCAACAAGCTTCCGCTTAAGTCACTTTCACGTGCTCTGAAATCGGCTCTTAGAGCAATTATTCAGGATATTTTCTCATTGGACAGGAAGGAAGTAAAAGCTATGTTTAAGGAAGTTGAAAGGGTGTGAAAAATGCAGATATCAGTGTGGTCCAATATGCACGGACAAGCGGCAACCAGCGCTACAACAGCAGCTCTTGCTTCGTCGCTGGCGCAAAAAACAGCATATAAAGTACTCGTTACCCATAACCATATTGAAAGAAGCGCATTGGAAGGTTATTTGCTCAGGCAGCCCACAGATGTTGAAAAATCGGTCCATAATATAACCAATCAAGGCCTGGATGCACTCGTAAGGCTTTATAAAAACGGAAGACTCAAGCCTGATATGGTTGCCGATTATACACATTCCCTCCTTAAGGATCATCGTCTGGACATACTTGCAGGCACTGCCAAAAGAGAGAAAACTACCGCCGGAGAGCTTGATGTGCTCATAAATATAATCAAATGCGCCAGGGAGTTTTATGATCTGGTGTTAATGGACACGCACAGCGGTCTGAATGAGAACAACAGTCTCAAAATACTGGAAAGCTCCGATATCATAGTTTTTTGCATCAATCAGAACCTTTTCCTTCTGGAGGACTTAAAGAAATTCCAGAGCAAATATCCTTTCCTGAAGCAAAAGAGGTCGGTATACGTGATATCGCGCTATGAAAAAAGCGGACTGATATCACGCGGTTATATAGCCAGAAAGTATGGTTTAAATAAGGCTTCGATGTTTGAGTTTCCAAACAGTACTAATTTTATGGAGGCTTTGAATACTGGTCGGGTGTTTGAATATATAGCTTTTTATAAAAACGCAAAGGCTTGTACTGACAAGACCTTGATAGAATCGCTGGACAGACTGTGTAATTTTATTATTGAGGGGAGCGGCAGAATTGCCTGAACTATTTAATCTGGTTTTGATCATATTGATTTTGCTGGGTCTGGGTGTTGCCTTATATTTTTTCTTTACATCCACAAGATATCAAAGAGAAGTTGCGGAGGCTTCAGACCCGCAGCTGTTTACGATACCAGCCCTTGTCGAATATGTGAAGGATACCATAAATGAAATTACCAGAACCAATTTGTTCGAGCTTGGACTTAACGAAGTCGAATTCAAAAAGCAGGCCAATAAGAGGGCAGAGCTCAAAAAGGCTTTGAAGGTATGCATGCATGGCTCGATAGAGGATAAACAGTTTGTAAAAGCATTTATATATGACATTTTGTATTCATATATACCTGCTGACAAGATCAACACCATAATACCTTTCAACAACACCTGCTTATTGTCGGTCAGAGATAAGTTCGCGATCATTCTTCACATGCTGAAAAAAGAACATGGCTTCGATGCCCTGTCGCACCTTATCGATACCTATGGGCTGGACAGGCTCAGGGAGACCGAAGATGGTGAGCTTGCATTCGAGATAACCGAAAAGGATATTGAAATAATCTATGACAGTATGAATTTAGTGCCGGACACAGATGACCGGCTTGAGATAATCACTCAGGCTGTTTATGAGAAATATAAAGGGCTTGGAGTTATAGATGAAATAAGGGATATGAACATTGATGGGGTATCGGCGGGAGTATCGGGAGTAACAGCTGAATTATTTCCTTCGGATTTCACCGGCAATCAGTTAGGTGGCATAAATCCTTTATATAATCCCGAAGGCACCTTTAATGGATCGAAAGCCGGAAGGGTAAAAAGGAATTACGAATGTGTCTGGATTTTTTACAAGGGGAAGTCCATCAAACTGGATTTTTTAGGCTTTGATTCCGAAAGCGAGCTGAAAAGGGTATGTCAGATAATATACAGATACAATCGGGGAGGACAGCTTTCCGAGTCGACCGGTTACCGGGTCAATGAAATGAAGGACGGAAGCCGTGTTCTGGTTGTAAGGCCACCTTTTTCAGAGTCCTGGGCATTCTTTGTCCGTAAGTTTTTTATAAAGAATGTAACCCTCGAGATGCTTATTCAGGATGAAAACGCTCATTTGCCCATCGAACTTATAAAGTACATTGTCAAGGGCGGCATGATAACGGCAGTAACAGGTCAGCAGGGCTCAGGGAAAACAACTCTGTTAATGGCCATGATCAGACATATCTATGCCTCACTGACTCTCAGGATCCAGGAGATGGCTTTTGAGCTCAATCTCAGGAGGCTTTACCCCGGAAGGAATATCCTGTCTTTCAGGGAGACTGAGAATATATCCGGGCAGCAGGGACTTGATATCCAGAAAAAGACCGATGGATGCGTGAATATATTGGGAGAGGTCGCGACTGACCCGGTAGCTGCATGGATGATCCAGATGTCTCAGGTGGCCTCTCTGTTTACGTTGTTTACTCATCATGCAAAAACTACGAAGGATCTGGTTTATTCCCTGAGAAATTCACTCTTGAAATGCGAGATGTTCAATAATGAAAAAATAGCAGAACAGCAGGTCGTCTCGGTTTTGGACTTTGATATCCATCTGGCCAGGGATTATCAGGGGAAAAGGTATATTGAGAGGATCACCGAAATCGTTGAGATCCCTGACCTGCCGCTGCCTCAGGATTTCCGGGAAGAGGCAGATCTGGCCCATAAAGCAGGTTCATTCATGGATACTGCTGCCGAGTATTTTAAGAAAATGAGCAGCAGCAGACTTTTTGAGACCCGCAATATAATCGAATTCAAGGATGGCCGTTATATTGTTTCAAATCCTATAACGACTGACAGGAGAAGAAGGATGAAGAAAGCAATGACCGAAAAGGATGCACGGGATTTTGAAGCTTACTGTGAAAAACACCTGAATGCCGGGGAAGTGATCACAGCATGAGCAAATTCTCCATTATTGGTATAGCATGCCTTGTTCTTGCCCTGGTGCTGATAGCTGTAAACATGGAAATGGCCAAAAGGCAAAAAAGAGGTGTAAGGCAGCTTAACAGAAGCAAAGCCGGAAATTTTGCAGTTTTTTTGATGCTTTACAACAGGATATCTTCCATTCCTCTTTTAAGACAGCTTATGTTTAGCATCAGGAAAAGACTGGAAATCAATACCGTATCCGACGAGAAAACCATACGGAAAAGAGCAGTACTGCTTGTTCTTACCACAGTATTTTTCAGTCTGAGTATCATCATGATTTTCCGGTTGATTGTAAAAGACCTGTTCATGATGGTATTGCTTATGGTTTTGCTTGTTTTTACAGGGGATACTGCAATCGAGCTTTTTATTAATAATCTCCAAAACAGGCTGTTAAAACAACTGGTAAGATATCTGGAGCTTTTAAGGCATAAGTACTATGAACAGAAATCTGTGGAAGATGCCAATCTTGAAGCATGCAATCTGCTTAACGGACGAGGGACTTTTGAAGCGTACATGCAGGCCGAGAGGATTAATGATATCCTGACTTCGAAGGATGCTGAGGAAGAGCTGGAAAAATATTATGAAACAGCCCCGAATAAGTATTTCAAAATGCTTGCGGGTATTATCTACATCACTAAAGAGTATGGTGATACCCTCGTAGAGAATGATTCGGTTTTTATACGCTGCATTGCCTATCTTGCGTGTGAAATAAAGGCCGAGATTTATAAACGTGAAAAACTGAAATATGCATTGAAGAGCCTCAACACAGTATCGCTCATGCCGATGTTTTTTCTGAAGCCTTTGCGTAATTGGGCTTCACAAAGCTTTATGCCACTCGAGCGCTTCTATTCCAGCAAGATAGGGATAATACTGGGCATAGCTACAATCATGGCATCCATCATATCATACATGACATTACGGAAGCTTCAGCGTTTTGACAGGCCGTTCAATGCCGGCTATATCAAAAAAAACCTTGAACAGAGGCTATATGATAAGTTTATGCACCTAATAGTCGACAGATTGATTCCGAAAGGCTATACGGCAAGAAAAAATTATCTTCTTGAACTGATAAAGAATGCCCTTGCGCCTCTTGATCTGAAAACTCTTTATACCCGCAGGCTTATAGCCGGAGTGATGTCATTTGTATTCGGTATATGTCTGTTTATCGGCCTTATAGGTTACACAAGGCATGTTATCCTGTACCGGCCTCAAATGCCTGAAGGGTATCTGGGAGGACGACTGTCCGATGAGGAGTATGAAAAACTCCAGGCTATAACTGATATGGACAGGGAAATAATCCTCAGGCTTGGCAAAAACAGCGGCAAAGAGGCAATCCTTGAGGAGCTGATTAAAGACGGGACGCTCAGTACTCAGGAAGCTGAAGCTGCCGCCGAAAGGATCGGCGAAAAGATGCGAAAGCTTTCAGAAAACATATTCTGGTGGTGGCAGCTTTTAATATGCCTGATATTATTCATCTTAGGATATAATGCTCCGATCATAAGCCTGAGGTTCATGGCAAACGCGAGAAAAATAGATATGGAAGACGAGGTTTCGCAATTCCAGACCATCATATTGATGCTCATGCATATGAACCGTGTCCATGTTCAGGAGATCCTGGAATGGATGGAAGCATTCTCTCTGCATTTTAAAATCCCGTTGCAAAAGTGCATTCAAAATTTCAGTTCAGGGCCTTATGAAGCACTTGAACAGCTAAAGACAGAAGTTGCATTTCCGCCGTTGTTGCTGATAATCGATAACCTGCAGCTTGCCTGCGAGAACCTGGATGTGGCAAAAGCCTTTGAGGAACTGGAGAGCGAAATGAGCTTCAGTCGTGAAACTCGGAAGGAAAGCAATGAGAGGATCGTGGAAAGAAAGAAGAATCTGGGCAATATGATCGGATTCATGCCTGTATATGCACTTATAGTGCTTTACCTGATAATACCTATGATAGTTTCAGGTATGGAAAGTATTTCTGCATTTTACAGACAACTGATGCAAATATAATGATGAATCTTTCAGGAGGTAATCGTTATGGAAGGAAATTTGTCTAAGGCTCTTTGGCTGGGGGTATCCATACTGCTCTTTATAGCAGTGGTCACAATTGGACTCAGTATTTTCGGAGGGATGAAGGAGGTCAGCAATCTGGCCAATGATAAAGTAGGATCGATAGCACAAAATCTTATCGAAGAGGAATTCAGGATGTACGACGGAAAAGAGGTCAAGGGAGATGACGTTTTATCCGCATTGGGAAGCTTTTCGGGAAGAAGCGGAGAAGTAATAATAATGGTTGCAACATTGGGAAACAACAACGGAAATCCTGTCAATCTTGACCCAACGGCTAATACAGGACTTTCAGCCAATTATACCAGGTACATATCCAATACGACAGGCACGCTCAAAGTGGAAAACCGATGCATCATATTGTCGGGTGCAGGCAGCGGAGGAAACCTTCTTACAAGCTTAAGCAAAACAGTGATCGATGCGGAAAAAAGAGATGCTGAGAACCCAAACCTTGTCTCAAAGTATATCAACCCTTCCGGCAAGTTCATCTCTCATCTGATATATGATGATAACCTAAGGATCCGCGGCATTATTTTTGCCCAGACCGAATAGCCATGAACAGCAATATTGAAAAGATCCTTTCCATATCGGCCAGCGCTTTGCTTGCCGCTATCGCCTTCGCAGTTTTCTTCTCAAGCTACAACAGGCATGTGGATTATATAAACAGCAGCAGAAGAGTTTTTGAAGAAGATATCATGGTTGGAGTTTCCGGGGAAGAACAGGAGTGCCGTATAACAGGTTGCGAAGTTATCCACAGGATCATAGAGGAAAAAGCCAAAATGGAAGCCATGGAACTTCAAAGCCTATACTCGGAAGACCCATCAACTCAACCGGAAAACTCTCCTGAAATATGGGTCGATGGCAAAAAAGCCGAGTTTGTGGGATTGACCGATATAGATCCCGCAAGTTATTGGCATGTCAGCCATGAAGCCGATTTCCGGGGCAATATTATAAGAATAGTCTATTCATCAAGATAATTTAAGGAGCGGTTATGGACAGACCTCTTTGGAAGATACTTGCCTTCCTGATTGGCGCAATACTGTTGTTTCTTGTGCCATTATTGAACATGATGGAAAGGCAGGACGATATAGCCTACAATATAGTCCTTGCGGAATGCAACCGGTTTACAGACATATGCAGAGACACGGGTTTTATTACACCTAACATGTATACTGATTTCGTCGACCGCATAAACTCCACAGGCAACACATACGAGATAAGAATGTCCCATATAAAAAGATCCGTATACCCGGTATACCGGCAATCAGGAAGCACGATGGTTTTTTCAGGTGAATATGAAGTGATCCGGGTAAACAAGGGCGAGGAGGAGATCCTGAAAACTCTTTTTCCTCAGAATTCTGTGTCGGCACTGGATGAATCACGGCGCTACAAAATGTCCATGGGAGACCTTTTCTTCGTCGAAGTACAGAATAAAGGGAAAACAATGGCTGTTGCCATAAGGGATATGATGCTATTCACAAATACAAAAACGCCATGCATATTTGTAAGGGCGGGAGGAATGGTGAGAAATGAGGCTTACTAGTCTTGCCGTTATTTTTGTGATAATAATCATGCCCTTCCTCTTTATTAGCAGCCAGTCTGCAAAAGCGGCCATAGAAGATCAAAAGCTCCGGACCTATTATGATAATGTTGTCGACAATGCGATCCAGGATGCAGCCTTTATTCTTTCCAGGCATAAACATGAAGACTCTTCCGCAGCCAGACAGATGGCCGCTGATGCTTTTTTTGATTCCCTTTATTATTCATTCAGCTCCTACATAGATCCTGCTTCGAAGGCCAGGGTGGATTCATGTGTTCCGGTTTTGGTTTTCCTTGAAAATGAGGGTTTTTATTTGTATGCTCTGAATCCGTATAAGAACATCAACGGGCAGACTGAGACCAGGCATGTATGGTTTCCCATTCATCATTATATCGGAGAAAATTTGTCAGGAAGGTTTTGTGTACGTTATACTCTGGAAAACGAGGTATATGTTTATGACCAGATCGATAAGGCTTTTATACAGGGAGATTACCAGGACCTCAAGGACAGAATAACATTTTTCAATGATGTGAAGACCTTTGAAAACCTGAGGATCGCTGCTGTAAAAAATTCAGTTCAGAAAGAGATCATGCGCTATATGAATGAATTTAGCCAGTGGGCAGCCGGAAAAAGCTTTTATGTCAGCCTTAAGTTTCCGTCAATTGATGACTCGGACTGGAAAAGAGCCTTGACTGACGAAGGGATACTTGTCTTTGCCCAGGGGTTTCCGGTCTTATCGGGCAAGAGCTATAACCATTATGCTCTCGGAGGAGCTCGTGTTATAAGAAAAGAGCCTGTAGAGGGATATTTATGGCAGGGTATTTTATACTATTGCCGTAAAGACTGTGAGTATTATCTGAATACTGTCTTGACCGATGACCGCTTTGACAGTAGCAGTATAGTATATTTTTCTGATCCCTGTGAAGCAGCGCAGAATGGTTATTTTCCGCATGATTGCCGTTGAACATGAATGCGCATGAGGGACGGTCCTTTTTGCACACACCTCCAAATATTAGATTGTGTCTAACATTTGGGGTGCACTTAAAAATGTGCAGAAAGGACCGTCCCCTGTGCACATATAAATGTTTAGGTAGATAGTTAAACTTAGGTTTATAGTGCTGATAGAAGCTATCAATCACCCTATTTACAGTTGAGTGAGAAACATTATGATTCTTGGCAATATCCTTTTCAGATAGTTTATCCTT
>DULR01000004.1 GCA_012840245.1 Clostridiaceae bacterium | reverse complement strand
TGTGCTGTAATCATCGACCGCCTGAAAAAAAGATATAAAGGTAACAGGCGCGATAAGGACGACAGGCGTTCCTTCCATAGTAACTACGATCCTTCCTTCCAGAAGCGCACTTGTAGCCTTATCCGGTCTTTCGGTCGTCAGGAACTGAGGAAACAAGGAATTAGGATGTGATATGATATTCTGACAGATATACCCTATCTCGATCGGACCATCAAGATTTAATTTACTTATTTTTTCATACAGATCGTTGACAATGTCATAATTGGCAATCCCATCGATATATGCGATCGCAACTTTCTGGCGCGTGGTGCTGCCAAGGGTCAGAGTTTTGAATTTTAGCTTTTCACTGTGTATTTTTCTCCTTAATATAGAGAGATTGGCATCCAGTATCTCTATAAATCCTTCATGGGGGCCGCGCAGATTTTTCTCGGATATGGGTTCTTCAACATTTCTTTTTTCCAGTTTGATATTTTTATATGAAATGGCATAGGGCAATTTTTCTGAAACGAGAAGAATACTGCCGATTATGATTTCATTCAATGCTTCTTCGGTGTCATAGATAAATTTTATCTCACAGCAGGGCAGATTACTGACATGCTTCTGGTCAGACAACTGTTCCAGACTCATATCCAATACGGGCTTCATGAAATCTCTCTGAACGATGTCCTTGTCGACCTGATCTGTTATATAAACGAAATAAGCTTCATGCCTGCCCTCGATATAAATCTGTTTCATATCTATATCAGGACAGTCTGTAAGCCTGTTTTTCATCATATTAATATCTATGGGGCCAGCAGACGTATTCAGCAAAAAACTCACCTCAAAAAATGATTATTGCCATTTTCCGAGGTGAGTATTCCTTGACTGCTTAACATGCAACGCGTATAAAACGCTGTTTATAAGGCTTCTCCATATTTGTTGAACAGTGGCAGATGCTCCAGATAAATAATATCGTCACGCTTGCTTGCGTCTCCTTCGGCAAGCACAGCCATCCGTCCGGCAACAATGCCGCCTGATTCCTGCACCAGTTTTTCCACAGCCCTTACAGATTCGCCGGTGCTTATTACATCATCGACGATAAGCACTCTTTTGCCCTTCATATATTCTACATCATCCCTGTCTATATAAAGAGCCTGGAGCTTCGCTGTGGTTATGGACTGGACCTCGACACTGACCACATCTTTCATATACAGCTTGGCCGACTTCCTTGCCAGCAGATACTTATTGCGACCGGCCTGCTTTGTCATCTCATATACCAAAGGGATGCCTTTACTTTCTGCTGTGATCATAACATCGTGTTCCGGCGCTTTTTTCAGAAGTTCCCTCGCGCATGCCACAGTAAGTTCGACATCGCCAAACAAAATAAAAGCTGCGATATACAAATCTTCATTTATAGGACAAAGTGGAAGCTTCCTCGTCAATCCTGCAATTTTCAGCTCATAGTAATCCTTCATAAAAACCTCCATTAGCTGCTCAGCCAGAAAAGTACATTATTAGTTTCTCTAAATTTCTAAAAGTAAATAGCCCACTCACTAATTTTATCAAATTTGTATACCATGTCAATTAAGTAAGAACATTTAATTCAATCCTTCACTTATTGATGCAAATTTCTTCAATATACGCTCGGCTTCCTCACCTTCAGCAACCCTGGGCTGGAAGTTGTTCCTGTCAGTCCGTGACGAAATGCTTGCGGGAATGATCCTGTAATCTGTTCCCGCAATTTCATTCTTTGACGTGTCAAATGAGATTATTTGCTGGAATATGATGGTATCCTTGTCACTTGGGTTCATTTTCCCGCCGTAGCAGAAATTACCCAGACTATACACTATATTCTTTCCCTTATATGTTTCCATTCCCTGCAGAACATGGGGATGATGCCCGATGACCAGATCGGCTCCGTTGTCGATGGCAAAGTGAGCCATGTTTCTTTGCTGGGTATTGGGATAATAAGTATACATATCGCCCCAGTGATAATTGGCAATTATGAACGCAACACCCTGCTCACGCATTTCTTTTACATGTTTTTTCAGCAGTTCATTGGAATTTTTCTCATGGGACCAGCCTTTATAACCCAGAAATCCTATCTTCACACCTTTTAATTCCTTTATCAGATATTTGTCCATATATGTATAATCTATTCCGGCTTTGTTCAGGACCTCCACCGTCTGGTCGAATCCTGCCTGAAGATAATCCAAAGTATGATTGTTGGCAAGATTGCAGCCGTCGACACCGCCTCTGACCAATATCTCGCAATACTCGGGGGGACCTTTGTACCGAAACTCCTTGTCTGCCTTTTTGGTTTTGTCTGTAAAAACGCCTTCCAGATTTATGAATGTATAATCATCCGATTCAAAAACGCTTCTTACTTCCTGAAAAAAATACCCAGGATCTTTCACCTCATTATATACTTTATCGAAGGTATATCCTCTGTAACTCTCATCGCTGCCTATGGTGCAATCGCCCGTAAAAGATATGACGATATCGATCACGGGATCTGCATCCCCGGCCATCATATTTTGCTCATCTGCAGTGGTTTCCACCCGTGCAGATCCTGATCCCTCTGCCTGCTCTGTTCCCTCTGAAAGATCTGTTTCCTCCCGGATCTGCGGAGCTATAAGTTCGACCGGCTGATAATCATTGTGTGCGATCATTGCGGAGAGGTCAAAAGGAAAAGTCGACAAAGCCAGTATAGCAATAAGAAACCTTTTCATAATCAACATCTGTGATAAAAAGTCCTATTGCTATATATAGTTTATTGCCATGAAAATAGTACAAAAAAGAGGCCCGCGGAAACGAGCCTCTAATCGATCCGACCGGTATGCGATCAATTTATCTTAAATGTCTTGATTGATTCATTGAGATTCTTTGCTGTGTCATCAAGCTGTTTTGCATACGTCGTAAGCTCCTCGATGGCGCTCAGCTGTTCCTGTGTGGAGGCCGACACTTCTTCGGTCGATGCGGCTATCTGCTGCGATACCGAGGAAATATTGTGTATGGCAGCCAGAGTGCTTTCCTTGTAATTTTCCATTTCCTCCATGCCTTTTGTGATCTCGCTTACCTTATTGGCCAGTTCGACCATGGACGATGATATTCTCCTGAATACATCCAAGGTGTTTTCAACAGCGATATTGTGCGATTTAAGGATGTTCTCGGATGCTTCGGCGCTCTCAACGACTCGTGCCGTCTGGTTCTGAGTGTTCTTGATTATTGTTGCGATCTCCCTGGTGGCCGATGCCGACTGTTCGGCCAGCTTTCTTATTTCATCGGAAACCACCGCAAAGCCCCTGCCCGCTTCTCCTGCTCTTGCTGCTTCGATGGCAGCATTCAGGGCCAGCAGATTGGTCTGTTCGGCAATATTGCTTATGACCTTGACGATCTTTCCTATCAGTTGTGAGTGGGTATTGAGCTCCTGAGCGTCTGTTATGATGGTCCTTGCGATCCCTGTAGTCTCCTGTGCCTTGTTTTCCAGATCCTCAACAGATTTGAGCCCCTCTTCGGTCAGCCTTATTGTCTCATTGGAGTATGATTCTATAGTTTTCGCATGATCGGCAACAGCATTGATCTTCAGAGCAAGCTCCTTCATTTTGCTTACTCCCTGTTCGGAATCGCTGGCCTGTGCTGTCGAACCTTCGGATATTTCCTGGATCGCTCTTGTTACCTCGTGGGATACGATTGAAATCTGATCAGTGGTCGTTGCAACGGTCTGTGCAGATTTTATAACGGTAAGGGCTGTGTCGGCAGCATTTGAGATCAGCTTCCGCATACTCTCCACCATGGAGTTTATGCTTTCCGAAAGTACTCCCAGTTCGTCCCTGCCAACTGATTCCAGCTTGACTGTCAGATCACCTGAAGCCACCTTTCTGGAAAGATTCAGGATCTTATTGATCCCTTTCGATATTACTATTGCCAGATAAAATCCTATTATCAACGAAATGACGATAGCTATCAAAGTAAAGATGACAGTCACTACGCGAATGCTGCCCGCTGCCTCTCTGAAATTCGATGTGGGAACAAGGCCTACAAGGGTCAGTCCCGATTCTCCGATGGTAGTGTTTATTTTTTTATATATTATCATGTGCTCCTTGCCTTTGTATTTGTCAAAGAACGTTCCCTCTTCACCGGATATCTTGGAATAAAAGCTCATATCGGTTATAAGACCGGCAGTTTTATCGATAAGTTTGCTCTGGCCTTTTTCCTTCCCGACTGCGATATCACTGTTATCAGGGGTTATCAGGTGCAGCTCGCTGCTGTTTCCAAGATCGGTCTCCTTCAGCATAGTCTCGATCAGCTCTGACTTGATATCTATGACCAGCAGACCTCTTTCATCGCCGATCTTTACATGATTCAGCTGTCTGATCAAAGACAAACCATAGCTGATACCTTTGCCTGAGCTCAGTTTATCGAGTTCCTCATGACTTCCTACCCAGAATATCCTTCCGGATAACTCCCTCGCTTTGGAAACGATACTGCTGTTACTTATGCTATCATAAACATCTGTGGGATAGACGGTCCCTGCAGTGTCCAAGGTCTTGTTGCCTTTTAAAAACAATGTGATGTTGGATATCTGGGGATTGGCATATGTATAATTCCTGACGAAGGTCCCCACTTTCTGGTTAAGCTGCAGATATTCTATGGTGACCTGGGAATCATCAGCGAGCAAATAATCCTGCAAATTATCATTGAGCATGATCTGGGTAGCCATCTCTTCAAAATTGCTTAATTTTATCTCAATATTCTTTCCCAGCTGCTTCAGTGTTTCGAATGATGCTTTTGTCGCAGTCTCTTTTACCGAGTTGAAAGCATTGTTATATGATATGACTCCTAAAAGTACAATGGGTATTATAGTTATCAAAAAACCTGCTATGAGCTTTGTACGGATACTGCTGAAAAATCCTGCCTGAATTAGGCTTTTGATTTCATGTCCGATCGATCTGCCACCCGATTTATTCGGCCCCGCTGCATTGTTTCTCCTGCCGGACGCAATTCTCCCCTTCAGAATTCCCATGACGGTAATCCCCCTCTTTTGAAAAAATCAATAATTCCCATCACCTATTATAATCCAACAATTCCTCAACCTGAAACACGGTCATATTGCTAAATTTAGTATAATAATGTCTTTTATATGACCATTATGTCATAAATTACCGGGTTTTGGCAACTGAATCAAAAAGCACTACTCTAAATCGAAAAAACTGATACGGCTTATGCTTTCCACTTTTTCAGGCAGCCTTTCTGCTATATCATCTATGAATTTTCCCGAAAGATCCAATGATTCTCTTACTCTGTCTATATATGTAAATGTCATGCTCGTTCCCAATAAATATTCATAGTAACTTGCACTGATATAATCGGCAAGATACATTATTTTAACTTCATTACAGGCTTTGCAGCTTACTAACGGGGAATGATGATATCCTACGATCTCAACGATTTCTTCGGGCAATCCCAACTCTTTGCATACCCACATTCCGATCTCAGAGTGAGTTATGCCACCCAGTACTATTTTTTCAGCAACGATCTGGTGAACTCCTTTTTCCATATGCATCGTGCATATCCTGTCCAACTGTTCCGGCAGGCATATGTCCAGTACCGTTAAGCCAATGTCGTGTATCAATCCGTAGGTAAAGATCCTTTCCTTATCGCACAGCCCTGTTTCCTCTGCTATCATATAGCCTGCTATGGCTGTACTTATACAGTGCTTCCAATATTTTTTGTTGTCGAATATCTTTGCCTTCCCTTCCTTGTCAGGCAATAACAGACCGGTCAGAAAGGCAATGGAGATCATTCTTGTATTTTGTGCCCCCAGATATAAAACTGCATCTTTCAGAGTCAAAAATTTGCGGTTTAATATCGTGCTGTAGTTCAGTACCTGTATCAAAGCCGCCTCAAGTCTTGGAAGTCCGGACAGCTTTTCGATACATTCATCAATGTTGAACTCAAATGGTTCCAGAAGCATACTCAGTGTTTCCCCAAAGGCTTTGGGTATGGGGGGCAAACTGTCTGATCGCCGGATAAGTTCAATGGTCGGATGATTCTGCATTTGATGTTCTCCCTGATAAAACTGTCAGTAATTTAATTTTTCTAATTATTTATTACCCTCATTTATCCAATTGCAATAGAAGTTTTCAGGTTCGAACGAAAATTTATGCCTAAAAAAATAAACCCATTGTTAATGGGTTTATCTGTAACCTATATCCTCTCATTCAACCAATCGCTAATGGTTCTGGAAACTTTCTCCCTGTCTATATCATGGTGCAGTTCGTGGTAGCCGCCCCCAAATTCCGAATAGGTACAGGACTTCGGAGCATTTTTCATAAATAACCTGCTGCCTTCCACAGAGCATATACGATCATCGGTGCCGTGAAGAAGCAGAGTATCTTCTTTCTCCTCATGGGATCTTCTTAAGATCTCCAGAGCTGCTTCATAGCAGTCCAAACCTGTCTGGACCGAAACATATCCGTGGTATAACGGGTCAGACCCTGCATCGATCTGGCTTTTATCGCCGGACAGGTCATTGATGTCAAGTTTGCTTCTGATGCATAATCCAGGCAAAAACTTGGATATGACCTTCATGACTGATACCGTCTGACGGGGTATCTGTTTGTACAAAATGATCCATGGAGATGTGATGATATATCCCTTAGGTCTGAATTTCCCATGGAGCCTGTGGTGCAGTCCTATGTTACCTCCCATGCTGTGCCCATATATAAAGAGCGGTTTACCAGGATGATCCTTTTCTGCTATCCGGCAGAGAATATCAACATCTTCAAGTATAAGGCTCCTGGGGGCAGTATGGCCTCTTTTGCCGGGGGACCTTCCATGGCCGCGGAGATCCATCATATATATGCAGATGCCCTCCCGGGTGAAATTTTTTATATATTCCTGATATCTTCCGGCGTGTTCGCCAAGTCCGTGTATAATGACCATCAAAGCCCTGACAGGAATATCGTCCGGAGGTTCCATCACATATCCCTGAAGTCTTGTTTTCCGGGCTCCTTCAAATGTAAACTCTTTCAGCATAAAAATCCCCCTGAATTGCTGCTTGCATCCATATCCTCAGTTCCGCTTCTCGAACGGGAATACGTATGGAAGACCCAGTTTATCGCGTATTTCTATGATCTCCTTTTGTACAGGTCCGCTTAACGGCACGCCTTTATCCTTTCTTTCCATCCATGCAAGATATTCTTTCTCTCCTGCAGTGTAGATCCGCTCTTGTCCCGGAGCTTTTTTGGATGCTCTGAGCTTCCGGAGTATGTCTCCGCAGATCTTTCTGAAGGTATCCAGACCCAGAAATGCTTCCGGATCTATCACGATGAAGAAATGTCCCAAACGGTAAGGAACCTTCCTTCCTTCTTCATCAACACCAGTCAGCATTTTGAGGTAACTTCCTGCCTGAAGTGCCGCTGACAACACCTCGACTACCGTAGCATAGCCATATCCCTTATGTCCTCCCAGCTCCTCACCAATGCCTCCCAGAGGTGCAAGAGCGGCTTTCCCAGAGACCAGATCCTTAAGGATCTGGTGACTGTCGGTAAGAGCCTCGCCATTTTCTCCAATAACCGTTCCCTTTGGAGTATCCATGCTGTTTCTGGCATAGTACTCGATTTTTCCCCTCTGGGTTATGGAGGTCGCGCAATCAATGACAAAAGGGAACTCCTCGTCTGTAGGAAATCCTATAGTAAGAGGATTTGTTCCAAGCATGTTCTCAACGCCGAAAGTTGGGGCGATAGAAGGACGGGCGTTTGACCCGGTAATACCGATCATTCCGGCTTTTGTTGCCATGGTAGCCCAATAACCGGCTATACCGTAATGGGAAGAGTTCCTGACAGCTATCATACTCAGGCCGTATCTGCGGGCTTTTTCTATTGCCATGGTCATGGCTTTATGGCTTGCCACCATGCCCATGCCGTTGTTAGCATCAAGCACCGCCGTAGTGGGGGTCTCCCTGATTATATCTATCCTGGTCACAGGATCCAGAATGCCTTCGGCGATTCTATCGATATAGATCGGTTTGAACCTGTTGCAGCCATGGCTTTCAATACCTCTGCGATCACTTTCCAGAAGCACGTCGGCACATATAACTGCATCTTCCCTGGGAACTCCATAACCCGTAAAGGCGTCGATCAAAAATAAATTCATCATGTCCCATGATACATAAGGCCTGTCATCCATTTAAATTTCCTCCCATTTTTTCGCTCTTTCTACAGCACGGTGCCATCCTGATATATATGCTTCACACTTGCTGATATCCATCCCGGGATTAAAAATACGATCACTTTCCCATCGTCTTTTTATATCATCAAGATCTTTATAAACCCCTGTAGCGAGCCCCGCAAGGAGCGATACGCCGAGGGCGGTCGATTCCACACATTTTGCCCTGTTCACAGGGGTCCTAAGTATATCGGCCTGGAACTGAAGCATTACATCTGATACAGATGCACCGCCGTCAGCTCTGATTTCTATCAGTTTACAGCCGCTGTCGGTCTCCATGGTGCGGGCAAGATCATATACCTGATATGCGATCCCGTCCAGGACAGCCCTGCATATATGTGCCTTTGTGGTAGCCCTTGTTATCCCCAGCATGGCTCCTCTGGCGTACATATCCCAATATGGCGCTCCAAGTCCTGTAAAGGCCGATACGAAATATACGCCATTCGAATCATCAACGGTTTCAGCCAGTATATCTATCTCATGGTCATCTGAGATCAGACCGATCTCATTCTTCAGCCATTTGATCCCGCTGCCCGCGTTGAAAACACTGCCTTCCAGGGCATATGAGACCTCATCTCCGATTCCCCACGCGATCGTGGTCAACAGTCGGTTTTTGCTCTTGACAGGCTTGCTTCCCGTCTGCATCATGATGAAACTGCCAGTACCGTAAGTACATTTTGCCTGACCGGGTGTAAAGCATGCCTGCCCGAACAGGGCTGCCTGCTGATCTCCTGCCACACCGGCCACCGGAACGGCTTCCAGTGCCTCAAGACCTTTTATGCCCGGTTTGACCTGTCCAAAAATACAGCTCGAAGGCAATACCTCAGGCAGGATACAGCGCGGGATCCTAAGTTGTGCCAAAAGGGTATCGTCATAATCAAGTGTGTGTATGTTGAACAGCATGGTACGTGCGGCATTCGAATAATCGGTGGCATGTCTCCCCGTCAGATTCCAGATCAGCCAGGTATCAACGGTTCCGAATAACAGCTCGCCCCGCTCAGCGCGCTCCTGACCGTTTGGAATATGATCAAGGATATATCGTATCTTGGTGGCAGAAAAATATGCGTCGATAACAAGGCCGGTGGTTTCCTGCACATGGCTTTCAAGCCCTGATCTGATCAGCTCTTCACATATGGGAGCCGTTCTTCTGCACTGCCAGACGATAGCATTAAAGACAGGTTTTCCGGTTTCCTTCTCCCATACGATAGCTGTTTCGCGCTGATTGGTTATCCCTATGGCTGCAACTTCTCCCGGTATGACATTTGCACGTTCCATTACCTCACTGGCTGTCTTCAGTTGGGACTCCAGAATATCATAGGGATCGTGCTCCACATATCCGGCTGCAGGATATATTTGCGGAAATTCGCGTTGAGCGCTTTCAACGATATTGCAGTTTAAGTCGAACAAAATAGCCCGGGAACTGGTCGTTCCCTGATCCAATGACAGAATGAAACGCCTCATTTTAACTCCTCCAATGCCCACTCAATTTTAATAATCTGTCAGTCAAAGACTCTTAATGATCCAGCCATATCCGATACTCTTCAGGAACTATCGTACCCATATACTGACGGTTTCGGCTCTGAACCCTTCACAGGAAACGTCTATCCTGATTTCCCCGCAGGAACCGTCAGTTTCGACCCAGAATCCCCTTGAACCTCCTGTCAGAACGAATTCACCAGGTCCCTGGATCTTTGAAGGTCCTGAAACCAGACAGTTTTCCTTCTCCATTCCAGGTTCATATTTCCCGCTAAAATACCAATCGTTCTGAAAATTAATCATCCTGACCATATTTTGAATCTCCTTAATGCTTACCTTGCCGTTTCGATCCTGTCCGCCATATATTTATTTATTACCCTCATAAATCTTCCCTGCAATATATGTCCGCCGATATTTGATCGATTTTTTAATGTTGATCGGTCATGTGTTATCAGTAAGTTTTTTATAAGCTTCCATAAGCTCTATAAACTTTTTGCTGTCGCCACCGGTATCGGGATGATATTTTTTTGCAAGTTCTCGGAATTTTTTCTTTATGGCTTTGCTGTCTGCGTCGATGGGAAGACCAAGTCCCGAAAGAATATCTGGATCATATAGCTGAACGCCTATAATGCCGTTCTCCTTGTAATATCTGTAATAGACATGGAAGAAATACTCGTCTATGACCTCCCTGATCCCTTCCCTGGTCATTGCGGCCAAATTATAGATCGAGTATTTTGCCTTTCCCTTGTACTCTTTGCCAAGGTCGAAGAATTCATCCCAGACAAGTCTACGTACAGTTTTGCTGATTTCTGAATCATGAAGATCCGGGAAGCGTATTTTCTTTTCCAGTTTCTTCAGGCTTCTGATTTTGGTTTTTATCTCCTCACAACTGTAAAACCTATCAGACATTTGACCTCCGACAGCTACTCTTCGTTATCTATCTCAGGTACAAATAAACGGTGTAAGAAATTACTTCCTTACACCAGTTTACCATTTTATTATCCTGTTGTCATTAATGGTATCATATTTACATTAAATCAATCAAAAGCATTGCTGATCTGGACGCACTGGAGGACAGTATCTGCAAAGATATTAAATCCTACCTCATGGGTAATATTAAGGCCAGTCAGCTAGAATCATACAACAAGATAAGAAAGCCCGTGGACTTATATATCGAGCATATCGCAAGCATGTGTTCGGATATAAGCAGCAGCGAAAGAGCTGCACTTGTAAAATTATTATATCTCCCGCTTGACAGCCAAATTTTTGCTTCTCCATACATATTCAGCCGGTCACAGCTGTACTCTTTCGGGATCAGGGACAATGCATCTTTTAAAGATGTCTGGCACCGCAAGACTTATATATCGTTACAGGATATGCTACTGAAAAAAGCGGCTGATATTTCTGATCATATTGGCAAAGAATTTTTGAGGATCTATTTTGACCTGCTATGGAATGACCGGTACAGAAAGCCAGGCAGGAATCTCTTTGAATCAAAATTTTAACTTGTTTTCCGTTTGTCATTATTTCCACCTTTACAACACTCCCTTCATTACATAATACCCTTTTAACTAATTGCCCGGAATCATTGTATATATTTAAAATAAACTCCGCTCCAAACGACTTTCCCTCAAACCCTTATGCCTTCTAGCCTTAACCCTATTCTCCTAATCTCTTCCAGATAATAAAGTCGGTTCTAAAATTCAATATTTTCATTCCATTTAATAACATTTCTTCCTTAATTCTTGTAGTAATTTTTAAAATAAAGTCGGTTCCTAATAGGGATAAGTTGAAAGGAAAAAGGTATAAGGTTGCATTTTCAAATGTCCTTTTTCAGTCTTATTTCAATCAACATATCGTTTTCAATTCCTTTAAAATCAATACCTTTAGCCTTATTACTTACCCCTTAACCCTTTCTTACAGAAAACAAACCCCGCAGCAAATTAAGATTTCTCCTGCATCTGCT
>DULR01000024.1 GCA_012840245.1 Clostridiaceae bacterium | reverse complement strand
GACAATTTTTTTTCTTACCCTGTTATCAAGTAACTCCCTATGGTAGAATAAAACAATAGGGAGTTTCTTTTATTTTTTCTACCACTACATAGAAAGAGGTACGTTATGGATAAAAGCGTTCTCAAAAAGTCCATGCTTTGTGAGGCGTTTAAGGGCGCGATAGATAACGAAAAACTTAAAGAAGCGTTTGCCCGGGCATTCATAACCAGTCTTTGCTATCATAAGGCAGACAGAAAAATCGAGATGTCGATCGAATGCTGTGACTGTGTTGGACCCGATCAGATAAAATGTCTGGAAAAGGCTATCTCAAACCATCTGAATACTAAAGTTAAAATATATCCAGGATTTTCATCAACTCTTAACGGAAGTATCGAAAAATGGCAGAAGGATCTTGTCTTAAGCCGCGTCAAATCCGACAAAGCTCATTTTTATCACTTCCTTGAAGGTGCGGAGTTCGATCTGTCGGGCAGATACCTCAAGATCGAGCTGAAAAACCAGGCATCTGCCATGCTGAATGCCGCAGGCGTGGGGAAATGCATAGAGGAGGCCATACAAAGACTGTTTGACAGAGATGTGTCGGTGACCTTCATTGACAGCACTGAAAATGATACGACTGTTGAGTATATGGCAAGGAAACAGGAGATGGAAGCCCGGCTGGTTGCCGAAGCCATGGCTGCTGCGCCAATAAACGGTAAGAACGGAAATGGCGGAAAAGCTACGGAACCTCCTCCGGCCGATGCTCCTGTAGTGTATAAAACCAAAAAGGCAAAAAGCGCAGAAAAGGACCCCAACCTTATCTACGGCAAGGGCATCAGGGGTCAGGTCATCAAAATGAATCAGGTGGATACGAACTCAGGCCTGATAACCATACAGGGGAGGATACTGAAATCCGAACAAAGACAGCTTTCCACAGGACGCACTCTCATTACCTTCGATATCACAGACATGACTTCTTCGCTGACCTGCAAGGTTTTTGCTTCGGATAAGGATCTTGATATCCTTACAGAAAAGCTTGTGAAAGATCAGCATGTATGCCTGAGCGGCGAAGCCCAGTATGATATGTACGCAAAAGAGCTTGTGGTGCTCGCCAGGGATATCCTGCTCGTGGATGCCGATATTTCGGTACGCATGGACCAGGCTGCCGAAAAGAGGGTCGAGCTCCATCTGCATACCCAGATGAGCCAGCTTGATGCGGTATGTCCGGCAAAAGACCTGATAAAACGTGCCGCTAAATGGGGGCATAAAGCCATAGCCATTACAGACCACGGAGTGGTGCAGGCATTCCCGGAGGCTCAGGATATAGCTCATGAGCTTAAGAAGAAGCAAAATAAAGAGATAAAAATCATATATGGAGTCGAGGCTTATTTTATCGCCAATGAAAAGTATGACGGCAGGGATGAAGTAGACTACAGGAACTGTGATACATATCATGCCGTGATCCTGGTAAAAAACCAGACCGGACTTAAGAACCTTTACAGGATAATATCAGAAAGCCATCTCAGTTATTTCTACAAAAAACCGCGTGTTCCCAAAAGCCTTTTTGAGAAATACAGGGAAGGGCTCATCATAGGCAGCGCCTGTGAAGCGGGAGAACTGTTCCAGGCAGTTTACAGGGGCCTGCCCGGGGAGGAGATCGAGAGGATCGCCTCATATTATGATTATCTTGAGATCCAGCCTGTCGGCAACAACATGTTTTTGATAAGGCAGGGGGATGTAAAAGACGAGGAAGATATCAAAAATCTGAACCGAAGAATCGTCGAACTGGGCGAAAAGCTCAACAAGCCGGTCGTTGCAACCTGCGACGTGCATTACATGGATCCGGGCGATGCCGTATACCGCGAGATCCTTCAGGCCGGGCAGGGGTATAAGGATGCGGAGTTTCAGGCTCCGGTCTATTTAAGAACCACCGAGGAAATGCTGCAGGAGTTTGCTTACCTGGGGGAAGAAAAGGCCTATGAGGTGGTTGTCACCAATACGAATCTGATAGCAGACATGATCGAGGTGGTGGAGCCCATTCCCAGCGGCACCTATCCACCGAAGATCGAGGGAGCGGAAGAGGATATAGAAAGACTGAGCAGAGAAAAGGTCAGGGAGCTGTATGGAGATCCCCTTCCCGAGATTGTCCGGGCGAGGGTCGACAGAGAACTTACCTCCATCATCAAGAATGGCTTTTCAGTTATGTACATAATAGCCAGAAAGCTCGTCCAGAAGTCATTGGAAGACGGATATCTGGTAGGTTCCAGAGGTTCGGTGGGTTCCAGCTTCGTAGCATACCTCGTTGGCATAACCGAAGTCAATTCATTGCCTGCCCACTACCGCTGCGGAAAGTGCAAACACTCGGAATTTTTTGAGAAAGATGCAAGCATCGGGTGCGGTTTCGACCTGCCAGACAAAGATTGTCCGGTTTGCGGAGAACCTCTTATAAAGGACGGATATAATATCCCGTTTGAAACCTTCCTTGGTTTTGACGGAGACAAGGAGCCGGATATAGACCTCAACTTCTCAGGGGAATATCAGTCCAGGGCTCATAAATATACCGAGGAGATATTTGGCGAGGGCTATACATTCAGAGCGGGGACTATTGCGACTATTGCCGATAAGACAGCTTATGGTTTTGTTAAAAATTATTTCAGTGAAAAAAATATTGTAGCGACAAGAGCTGAGATCGAGAGACTGGCCGCCGGCTGTACCGGCATCAAGAGGACCACAGGCCAGCATCCCGGCGGAGTAATGATAGTGCCGCATTATAAGGATATATATGATTTCACACCTATCCAGAGACCGGCTGACGATACGGGCTCGGATATCATAACCACACATTTTGACTACCATTCCATCAGCGGACGTATCCTAAAACTGGATATCCTGGGCCATGATGATCCCACGGTAATTCGCATGCTGGAAGATCTGACCGGTGTGGATGCAAAGACTATACCCATCGGGGAGAAAAGGACTATGGGCATTTTCTCAGGAACTGAGCCTTTAGGGGTGACTCCCGAGGAGATCAACAGTCAGGTGGGAACGCTGGGCGTTCCTGAGTTCGGTACGAAGTTCGTCCGGCAGATGCTGGTTGACACAAAGCCGACTACCTTTGCCGAGCTGATACGTATATCGGGTCTTTCACACGGTACCGATGTATGGCTCAATAACGCGCAGGATCTTGTTCGGGATGGCATCACCACCTTGTCGAATGTTATATGTACCCGCGATGACATCATGATCTATCTGATCCAGCACGGGCTTCCAGATCTCGAATCCTTTAAGATCATGGAAAGCGTACGAAAAGGAAAAGGTTTGAGCGCCGAACAGGAAGCTCTGATGAAAGAGCATAATATACCTGAATGGTATATACAATCCTGTAAAAAGATCAAGTATATGTTCCCCAAAGCCCATGCTGCGGCCTATGTCATGATGGCGTTCAGGATCGCCTGGTTCAAGGTTTATTATCCAAAGGCATTTTATGCTGCGTATTTTTCAGTAAGGGCCGACAACTTTGATGCGAATATAGTTTCGAAAGGAATGGATGCCATAAAGCGGGCCATCCAGGATATAGAGCGAAAGGGCAAGGACGCGTCGAACAAGGACAAGGATATGCTTACGATCCTTGAAGTTGCCCTGGAGATGTATGCAAGGGGAATAAAGTGCCTGCCTGTAGATCTTTACAAATCGGAGGCAACCCGTTTCCTGATAACCGATGATGGAATACTGCCGCCATTTACCGCCCTCCAGGGTTTAGGCGCTGCCGCGGCAAACAATATAGTCGAAGCACGCAAGGAAGTCGGAACCTTCATCTCGATTGAAGAGCTGAAAGCAAAGGCAGGCATATCGAAAGCGGTAATAGAGATACTGGAGAATCATGGCTGCCTGAAAGGCCTTGACCAAAGCAGCCAGCTGTCATTATTCTGAAGTGCACAGGGGGACGCACAGGGGGACGGTTCCTCTGTGCATTTTTCCGAACACAGATGAACCGTCCCCCTGTGTTTTCCTTTAAGTTCAATATTATTTATTCATCTATTAGCTTTATTTGATTCAGTATCGCTACGGCTGATGTTCGGTCTTCTCCAGTAACTGGTTCTTCTTGAAACCTCAAATTTTTTGGCGAGAATAGGCGCAGTAGCTTTTTCATTCTGAAGCAAAGCTACGATTAT
The DNA here is from genome assembly GCA_012840245.1 of Clostridiaceae bacterium. Taxonomy (GTDB): domain Bacteria; phylum Bacillota; class Clostridia; order DSM-8532; family DSM-8532; genus DTU059. Next base: position 1,779 of record DULR01000024.1, on the reverse strand, counting down.
ACCGGTTAAACGATCGATTTTCATCAGGATTCACCTCTGTTATTTAATTACAGCATAAAACGATGAGGGTTACAATGGATTGTCTCACTGTATGGTGGTATAATATGACAATAAGCCGTTTTTTCAAATTTGCCCTTTTATTCGGAATGGAGGCATGAACGTGATTCAAAAAATCGACAAAACCGTTGAATTCCTTAAAAGCAAGATCGATTATGTTCCCGAGATCGCAATCATTCTGGGCTCAGGCCTGGGTAAACTGGCCGACCTGATCGAAGACGCAAAGATCATACCTTATGAGGAAATCCCGAATTTCCCGAGGACCACGGTTGCCGGCCATGAGGGGAAGCTTATTTTTGGAACAATAAAGAACCGCAGGGTAGTGGCCATGAAAGGACGGTTCCACTACTATGAGGGTAATGAAATGGACTCTGTTGTATACCCGATCCGCGTATTCAGAAGACTTGGCATCGGGAATCTCATTGTGACCAATGCAGCAGGCGGAATAAACACAGGCTTTAAGCCCGGCGATCTGATGCTTATAACCGATCATATCAGCCTGTTCTGCGAAAACCCGCTCAGAGGAGAAAACATAAACGATTTAGGACCCCGTTTCCCTGACATGACAGTGGCTTATGACAAAAATTTACGTGCTTTGGCACTTGAATCGGCAGGCAAACTTGGGATAGACTTAAAGTCAGGGATATATTCTTACTGTAAAGGCCCGTCATATGAATCGCCCGCCGAGATCAGAGCATTGAGGAACATGGGCGCTGATGCCGTAGGAATGTCGACCGTTCCTGAAACCATCGTGGCAAGACATATGGGGATGAGAGTTCTGGGTATATCCTGCATAACCAATATGGCGGCAGGAATATTGGATCAGCCCCTTAACCATGAAGAGGTCATGGAAACAGGAAAACAGGCTGAGAAAAAGTTCTCTGAGCTTGTTTGCGCTATCATTGAAAACTGGAGATAATGCTTAATCCATTCTCTGTTTGTCATCTCTGATCATTGCGATGGATCTTTATAGATTGTCCACAGCACTTCGTTACATTAGAAATGACAATAATTGAGTTAATCAGGAGGTAATCATGAACTCATCGATAAGAAACATAGCTTTAGCTGAGGAGGGACGCCGGAAAATAGAATGGGTCAAAAAATACATGCCTATTCTGTCGGGGCTGGAGGAAGAATTCAAAAAAACCCGGCCTTTTGAGGGTGTGAAAATATCCCTGTCGGTGCACCTTGAGGCAAAGACGGCATATCTGTCAAAGGTATTTGCTGCCGGAGGAGCTAAAATGGCCGTTACCGGAAGCAATCCTCTTTCCACACAGGATGATGTGGCAGCAAGCTTAGTGGCTGACGGAATGGATATATTCGCATGGTACGATTCAACACCGGAGGAATATGACAAGCATATAGAAATGACACTGGCGCACGGCCCGAACATCATCATCGATGACGGTGGGGATCTGGTGTCTGCGCTGCACTCAAAGCTTACCCATCTTATACCTGATGTCTGGGGAGGTTGTGAGGAAACAACCACCGGAATAATCAGGCTTAAGGCCATGGAGCGGGACGGGGTTCTGAAGATCCCCATGATGGCTGTAAATGATGCCATGTGCAAGCATCTGTTCGACAACCGATACGGTACCGGCCAGTCGGTATGGGATGGCATCAACCGGACCACGAATCTGATCATAGCAGGAAAAACCGTGGTCATAGCAGGATATGGCTGGTGCGGAAAAGGTGTCGCTATGAGAGCAAAAGGGCTCGGAG
>DULR01000108.1 GCA_012840245.1 Clostridiaceae bacterium | reverse complement strand
TGCTGTATATACCAGCATCTATAAAAATCCTTGACCATACATATCATACCAATGGTATATGGTAATGTCAACCATTGGATACACAGGTAACGTGTATGAAATTTATCAGGGGAAAGATTTCATCATCCACATGATTCCTTAACGCAGGACAAACATGGTATAATTTATTTAAAATACATAGGCGGAGTGTGTGCATATATGAAACTTAACCTTACCATTGAAGATCTGAATTCACTGACATTCAGCCAAAAACAAACCCTTAATTCAATGTGGATCCCTGCCAGATATGACCTGGCTGTAGCTTCGGTGTGCAAGGATGCAGAAAATGATGTTTATGAGTATATGGAGTTTGTAGTCAGCGATGTTATAGTGACTCCAGGAAGTACAACGCTGACTCTTGAGAGACTCAGGAAGCCGGAGGATTTTGTGGTAGTGGATGAAGAGCAGGCTCCGGAAAAAGAAGAATCCTCGGATGAGGTATTTTACGACAGCGAATTCGATCCGGGAGATTATTTTCACAAGGATAATTGCCTGCCGCTGCTCAATATAGGACAGCTTATAGAAATGATCAGGAGAACGAAATCAGGACAGGACGGATTCAGCCTTGTGATCCCCCCAAACGGATATGAGACTGAAGAGGGATTCACCATAAACGACCGGTATGGTGAAGTGGAACGTAACGAAGAACTGATCGATCTTTTGTTCAATATTCTGAAAGAGCAGTTATAGCATGAGATCATAAAAAATAAGTGACTTTTTTGTGAGGTTTTTGAGATAAAAATATACGAACAGCAAAAAAGAAAACCCTGAAAGCTATTTACTTTCAGGGTTTTCTGGCGTGCCAGAGATGATTCGAACACCCGACCGACGGATTAGAAGTCCGTTGCTCTATCCAGCTGAGCTACTGGCACATGCAAAAGCGACTTTTTTATTATACAAACGACTTATTCCTTTGTCAAGAATGTTCTGTTAAAACAGTTAGGTAATTTGGCCTTTATCCTTTGCCAAAACAGCCGGCATATGTTATCAGATTTCAGGCTGATTTTTATTCAGGATACTTTTTATCTTTTCAATGATCATCGAACTGGCTACTTCATTAAGTCCGCCATTAGGGACAATTATATCCGCATGTTTCTTGCTTGGTTCAACAAATGCTTCATGCATAGGCTTGACGGTGGAGAAGTATTGGTTGATCACTGAATCTATATCCCTGCCGCGTTCGTGTATATCACGTATAAGCCTTCTTGCGAACCTGATGTCCGAATCAGTGTCCACAAATATCTTTATGTCCAGAAGATCGTTAAGATCCGGATCATTGAACAATAAAATACCTTCTGCTATTATAACAGGCCTGGGCTCAACCGTTATAGTTTCCGACAGTCTTCTGAACTCGATGAAGGAATATACGGGTCTGTTGATAGCCCTAAAGCTTTTAAGATCCTTGATCTGGCTGATCATCAGATCGTTGTCGAAGCTGTTGGGATGATCATAATTTATTTTTTTTCTTTCTTCAAGAGGCAAATGGTCAAAGGATTTATAATAATAGTCCTGAGAGATCATGACCACTTCGGAGCCAAAATACTCTTTTATCGCATTTGCCAGAGTAGTCTTTCCGGAGCCTGTCCCACCGGCGATTCCAATTGTTACGACATTACTCATATTGCCAACCTCATATTTTTTGCAATAAATGATGCCGATTTATTATACCAAGCCAGATAAGGTATAGCAATATGAGTAATGCAGGGGATTTTATACATTATTCAGGCACTGCCTTTTTCAAAGCCTGATCAAGGTCGTAAATAAGATCCTCGGCATCTTCGATACCGATGGACAACCTGATTTGATCAGGGGTGACCCCGGCTTTTCTCTGCTCCTCTTCGGTAAGCTGTGAGTGCGTGGTAGAAGCGGGGTGGATCACAAGGGACTTGGCATCGGCAACATTTGCAAGAAGCGAGAATATTTCAAGGCTGCTGATAAACTTTTTGGCCGATTCTACGCCGCCCCTGATCCCGAAGGTGAAAATGGAACCGCATCCTTTCGGAAAATACTTCTGAGCAAGCTCATAATATCTGCTGTCTTTGATTCCGGGATAGCTTACCCATGAAACGGCAGGATGATCATTGAGGAATCCAACGATTTTTTTAGTATTGGATACATGCCTTTCAACACGCAAAGAAAGAGTCTCAAGTCCCTGAAGCAGGAGGAAGGAGTTAAACGGGCTGATGGCAGCGCCTGTATCCCTTAAAAGCTGTACTCTGGCTTTGATTATATAAGCAAGGGGGCCAAACGCTTCCACATATTTTATACCGTGATAGGAGGGATCAGCCTCTGTAAGACCAGGGAATTTTCCGCTGCCGGCCCAGTCGAAATTGCCGGAATCAACGATGACACCTCCTATCGAAGTCCCATGTCCGCCGATGAATTTGGTGGCTGAGTGAACGACGATATCAGCGCCGAATTCGATAGGCCTGATCAGGTACGGGGTTCCGAATGTATTGTCTACTATAAGCGGCAGTCCGTTATCATGGGCAATCCTGGCCACAGCTTCTATATCTATAAGGTTGGCGCCGGGATTGCCGATGGTTTCGATATATAAAGCCTTAGTTTTTTCGGTGATTGCCTTTCTGAAATTCTCAGGATCATCGGGGTCGACAAAAACAGTGTGTATGCCGAGCTTAGGCAAAGTGACCGCGAACAGGTTATAGGTTCCTCCATACAATGTGCTGGCTGAAACGATCTCATCTCCGGCTCCGGCTATGTTCAGTATGGAATATGTTATGGCAGCAGAACCCGATGCAACTGCCAGCGCGCCGACCCCACCTTCAAGGGCGGCCATTCTTTGTTCAAAGACATCGGTGGTAGGATTCATTATTCTTGTATAAATATTGCCAAATTCTTTAAGCGCGAATAAATTGGCTGCATGGTCGGTATCGTTGAAAACATATGATGTGGTCTGATAGATGGGAACAGCCCGGGATCCTGTGGCAGGATCAGGCTTTTGGCCGGCATGTACCTGCAAAGTGTCGAATTTTAATTTCCTTTCGCTCATAATCAATTCTCCTCTCATCTGATTTGCTGTATTTTTTGCTGCAGCTATAAAATTCATATATAATATTCCAGATCATGATTTACGGCCTGGCGGTCTCTGCAGGAACTGACCAGGTCTTCGATCGTGATGGAATTAGTGACCTCATTTATGCCCACCATGATTTTCTTCCAGAGGATCCTGGTCACGCAATGCTCAAAACGGTTGCATGACTTACTGCTTTTTCCTGATATACAAGCTGTAGGGGCAAGCGGACCTTCCAGAGCTGTCAACACATCTCCCACGGTTATAGCTGACAGGTCTTTTGCCAGCAGATAACCTCCATGGGCTCCTCTGATGCTTCTTACGATGCCTGCGCGTCTCAATATTATAAAGATCTGAAGGATATATTCCTCAGACAGCCTGCATCTTTCGGCTATGCTTTTCAGGCTGACCGGTTCTCCTGAATAGTTCAAAGCAAGATCGACTATTGCAAGAAGCCCATATCTTCCTTTTGTTGAAATATGCATATCATCTCTCCGTTTCATGGGAGGTTACGAAACTGCAAAAAATCTTACCTTTAATGTCACTCTGAGTGCATAATGTCATTCTGAGCGAAGCGAAGGATCCCATTAACCGGCAATCAGGGGTGACGATGCAGATTTTTCAGCAGTTCCGGGTTGAATCATATCTATATATGCTCCAGTTGACTCAAGTCATATGGAGTTTCCTGGTATACATAATAGTTGAGCCAGTTGGAGAAAAGCAGGTTGGCATGGCTTCTCCAGGTTACAGGAGGAGCTTTCATCGGATCGTCTCCGGGGAAATAATTCTGAGGGATCTTTATATCCAGACCTTTATTGAGATCCCTTTCATATTCGCCTTTCAGTGTGTCTCTGTCATATTCGGAGTGTCCTGTAACGAAAACCTGACGACCGCCTTTGCTCTTGATTATATATACCCCGGCTTCTTCAGAATCCGAGAGGATATCAAGTTCACTGATTTTTTCAACATCTTCTCTCCTGATCTCTGTATGTCTTGAATGGGGAGCCAGGAAGCAGTCATCAAAACCGCGCAGCAACATGGTGTTGGGTTTGCATATGCGATGACGGAAAACGCCGAAAAGCTTTTCTCTTAAAGGATATTTGTTTATGCCGTAATGATAGTATAATCCCGCCTGAGCACCCCAGCAGATATGGAATGTGGAATAGACGTTGCTTTTGCTCCATTCCATGATACTTTTGAGCTCCTCCCAGTATGTCACCTGCTCAAATTCCATCTGCTCGACCGGAGCGCCGGTTATGATGAGACCGTCGAACTTCTCGTACTTCACATCATCGAAGTATTTATAGAAGGTTGTCAGATGTTCTGCAGGAGTATTTTTCGACGTATGCGATTTGGGATGCAGAAGCTCTATTTCAACCTGCAGAGGGGTATTGCTTATAAGACGCAGAAGCTGAGTCTCAGTGGCGATCTTGGTAGGCATAAGATTGAGGATGGCAATCCTCAGTGGCCTTATGTCCTGATGTATTGCCCTGTACTCAGTCATTACGAAAATATTCTCGTTATTAAGGGTTTCTTTTGCCGGCAGGTTATCCGGTATCTTTATTGGCATAATCCATCCTCCATAAAAAGAATAATTCCTATAGTTTTACTCGTGTATTGTTGGATATTATAACATATTTAAATAAAAGTGAATATAGGACTTAACATAAAATATTCGTCCGCTGATAAGATGTTTTCATCATTGCCTTATCCGGTTGCCATATTCGACCGTAATCTTACTGTGTCGATAATAAACAAGGCCTTCAGAAATGCTGCAAATATATGTATGGATCCATTGTCAGGATCTGTCCGCATAAATCGCGGGCGGATCGACGACCCGCAGCTTGCTGCATCTATCATGAAGGTTTTCAGGGGTGATACTGTATTTTCTGAAGCAGTCAAAACGCCATTTTCAATGTTTTCAGGTGTTGAACAGAAAGAGGTTTTGCCAAAGGATTGCGTCTGGAGAGTAGAGGTTTCTCCTGTCCCGGCTGAGAATAAAAAAATCACACATGGAATTATCGTGATATTGCAAATGAAACAGTATGACCGATAATATATCGGTTTTTTTATTATTAATATTTGTTCCATAGTATGGAAATAAATTAATATCTGTAGTATGATAAAAATAATGATTCAGGTAAGCCAGGATTAATTCTGCTGCATGTCACACGATTATCAAATAATAAGGTGATAAATAAATGAATGACTCGGACAGATTACATAATAATCTTACAGAGCCTTTTCAATCGTTTTCCGGAAAAGAAGAATTGCTTGCAAGAATTATTGAATTCTTCCCCTATCCGATACAGGTTTATGATACCGAGGGAACATCGGTATTGGTAAATAAAGCTTTACTGTCTGAATATCATGTTTCCGATCCCGATTTGATAGTAGGGAAATATAATATATTCAAAGATCCTTACATTATCGCCTTGGGGCAGATTCCTGCGATAAAGCGTGCGTTCCGGGGTGAAACAGTATTTTTTCATGATATAAAAGTTCCTTTGGAGGATATTGCAGAGAGATATGGCATCAGGGATCTTGATGCTAAAGCGATATATCAGGATATAACTATTTTTCCTGTATTCGATGATGAAAAACGAGTGAAATATGTGGTGGCATTTCTGATCAACAGGCGTGTTTATAAGGGCAAGGATGAAATCGAAAAGGCGAAGGAATATATTGAAAATCACTGGCTGGAAAAATTTGATCTGAATGAAGCGGCAAAAGCCGCCTGTTTCAGTAGGGCACATTTTACAAAGCTGTTCAAAAAGCATACCGGCATAACCCCTCATGAATATTATATAAATTATAAGATCAATAAATTAAAGGAAAAGCTGCTGGATACCAACCTTTCTATTACCCAGGCTTTTGCCGTATGCAATATGGAATACAATGGCCATACAGCCGGATTATTCCGGGAGAAAACGGGGGTTTCACCGTCAGATTATCGGAAAGCTTTAAAAGATACGGCTAATTATAAAAAGTGATGATAATTGATACCTGTTTATATTATAAAATCTTTTTATATTAAATGGGCAAAGCACTTCTTATCAATATCCGGTTTTTACATACGGTATAATAAAAGACCATAAAATATCATTATATGTACTATTTATGAGCATATCTGACCTGTTCTTTCAACCCGACGGTTAATATAATACTGAAAGGCATAGAAACAAAAAAGCTTGTATTTATATGAATTATGCCATTTGACGATGCACAGGATTCTGAACTGTGCTGTAAAAGCGGCATCAAAGTATATTAAAGAAAGGATGTTTTCCATGAAAAAAATCGTAAGCTTGTTGCTTGTATTATTTATGGTTTTTTCGCTAATCGGATGTGCCCGCAGAACAGATGATGATCCTGACAGAATGAGCAACAAGTCGATAACAACAGAAGAGAATAAGAATAAAAAAGATAAAGATAAAAAAGAAGAGACTTCAAAGCAATCACAGGAGAAAGGCAATAACGAAGAAGGTCCTGAAGAGAACGAGAGCGGAAAATCCGGCACCGGTGGCACTGATAAACCGGACAAAGGAAATACTGACGACATAAAAGTCAATATCAATATTACCGGAGAGCCTGTTCCGGAGAGTTTCAGAACCGATATACTTCCCATACCCGACGGCACAGTAATAATTTCAACATATAGCGATGCTAAAGCAAATTCGATGGGATACAGTTTTCATTCCGTACATGGTAAATCCGAATATAAACCGGAGGATATTGCGGCTTTTTACGAGAAATGGTTTAAAGACGCCGAAGATTTCAGCCCTGGCAAGTCATTTTATCCTTATATTTTAAACGCCAAAGTGGATAATGTGGAAATTGCAGTCCAAATAACTGTTGAAAAGAAAGATGGTTTCAAATCGGAAATTGAGTTAATGATGAAAGTATATGATTCTGAGGTTAATAATGAGATACAGGAGTTCTATCCTGAAGAAGACCCGAATGGACAATCCGGCACAACCGGCGGAGATACGATAGCCGGCGGAAATGCCACCAGAGACGATATTTTTAGCGGCGGAAATGCCGACGCCATAAAAAGCGTCAATACCAATATTACCGGTGAACCTATTCCAAAGGGTTTTGACACTGATTTGGTTCCCATACCCGGCGGAAGTATGATCTCCTTAACTTCAAGCTATGAAGAAGGAGGAAACAAAATTTATGGCATATATGGTTTATGTGAATATGAGGTTAAAGATCTTGTGGCTTTCTATAAGAAAGTAATGCAGGATGCAGAAGGTTTAATAGAGGATCCGATGTCGTACAGTTATTTTATTGAAGGCAGACTTAATGGCGTATACATTGCAATGTACATTTCAGACGATGAATATGACGAATTTAAATCAAGCTTCGAGATACAAATGGATTTTAATTGAAGCAGTAGTTTCTTTGCCGTTAAGCAGAAAGCTCCCTTTATCAAATAGCCAAACTATGGTAAAATGCTAGTATATAAAATGGAAAAATATATTATAAAGTATAAGAAAATATAGTTCTTGGCGGCAAAGGAGAATAAAGCGTATGAAATTTTCTGAAATGACTTATGTCAGACCCGATATTGAAGCTGTCAGCAAAGAAATAAAGGAAATAATTGAGAGGGTCAAAAATGCTCAGTCAGCCGGAGAGCAGCTTCAGGCACATAAAGACTATAATGAATTATGTAAAAAAGTTGAAACAATGTACACCTTAGCGTATATCAGACACACCATAAACACCGAGGATGAGTTCTATGATAAGGAAAAAGAATTCTATGATGAAAATCTGCCTCTGCTGCAAAATTTGAATTTTGAATTTTATAAGGCTTTTGTAGCTTCGAAATTCAGAAAAGAGCTGGAAGAAAAACTGGGTTCATTGCTTTTCAGAAATGCGGAGCTTGAGCTGAAAGCCTTTGATCCCAAAATCATTCCTGACCTGCAGGAGGAGAACAAGCTTGTCAGTGAGTATGTAAAGCTGATGGCATCGGCACAGCTTGATATAGACGGCAAGAAGGTGAATCTGTCACAGTTAAGGTTTTATATGGAATCGCCTGACAGGAATATCAGAAAAGAAGCATTCAAAAAGCGCACCGAGTTCTTCAGCGAGAACGGCGAAAAGTTCGATGAAATTTTTGACAAGCTTGTCAAGGTTCGTACTGCGATGGCGAAAAAGCTTGGATTTGAGGATTTCGTCGAGCTCGGCTATATACGTATGAGAAGGAACTGCTACGGTCCTGATGATGTTGCTGCGTTCAAGGAAGAGGTCAAAAAATACATGGTTCCTCTTTCATTAAGGATCCAGGAAAAGAAAAAGAAAATGCTGGGGCTCGAGAAAATAACCGTCATAGACCAGCTGCTCTATTTCAGGGAGGGCAACCCGAATCCCAAGGGAACTCCCGAAGAGATTTTTGAAAACGGGAAAAAGATGTATGATGAGCTTTCAAAGGAAACAAGCGAATTTTTCCGTTTTATGCTGGAAAATGATCTCCTGGATTGCCTGAGCCGTAAAGGAAAGGCACCCGGAGGATATATGACATTCATACCTGATTATAAATCACCGTTCATCTTTGCCAATTTCAACGGAACAAGCGGCGATATCGACGTTCTGACCCATGAAGCAGGCCATGCGCTTAACGGATACCTTGCTAAGGACATTGATATATACGAATACGCCAGTCCTACTTATGAGGCATGCGAAGTTCACTCCATGAGCATGGAATTCTTTACGATGCCGTGGATGAAGCTGTTTTTCGGTGACAGAACAGAGGAATATAAATATATGCATCTGGCCGAAGCCCTGATTTTCATACCATATGGCTGCGCTGTTGACGAATTCCAGCATGTGATATACAGAAATCCCGATATGACGCCTCAGGAGAGGAAAGAAGCATGGAGACGCATTGAAAGCGAATTCCAGCCTTATCTAGACTACGAGGATGACGAATACTTCGGTAAAGGGGGCCGCTGGCAGGCTCAGACACATATTTACAAGACACCATTCTATTATATTGATTACTGTCTTGCCCAAACCTGTGCACTGCAGTTCAGAAATCTTATGACAGAAGATTATGAGTCTGCATGGAAAAAATATCTTGACTTCAGCAAGAAGGCCGGGACCATGACTTTTGTTGACCTTCTGAAAACATCCGGATTGCGTTCGCCATTTGAGGAAGGCTGTGTGAAGGAAGTCTGCGAAGGCTCGGAGAAAGCATTGGAGAAAATGAACATATAGTAAGCATTTGGGGCTGTCTTAACACAGACTGTAATTTTGTGATTCTGATGTCATCAAATCGACTCGGAATGACATATCAGTATTTTGGGACAGCCCATTCTCTTTTACTTCAGTTTATTTATCTGTTTAGAATACGTTTTTTGTCGCCAATAAATGGTATAATAATAAAAGACAATAAAAGCGATTTTGTAATTTATCTGGCATAAAGGTATACCTTAATCTTTGTACGGGGGGATCAGAATTTGAGAAAAGTCAGGTCTTCAAAAAAGAGAAGATTCAGCGCTATGGAGCTTTCTTTGCTATGTCACCAGCTGGCGCTGGTTTTTCGGTCCGGGGCAAACCCTGTAGAAATGCTCCCTCTTTTGGCTGATGATATAAACCAGCCTGAACTGAAAGCCTCCCTTAAGGGGATATCTGACAGGATAATCGAAGGAATGACGATGTATCAGGCATTTTCCCTCGACAGCAGCTTTCCTGACTATATGCTGCAAATGATAAAAGTCGGTGAAGCTACGGGGATGCTTGACACAGTCATGGAGAATCTCTCGGATTATTATGAATCAGAAGCAGAAATCAGCAAAAGGATCAAAAACGCGATAGCTTATCCTGCTGCTTTAGCCATACTGATGTTTGGTGTGATATGCCTGATGGTCATAAAGATCATACCAATGTTCGGCGAGATAGTTACAGGACTTGGAGGACAGGTGCCAAAAGAGGCCGGATACCTGTTCCTTTTTACCGTAAATCTTCAGAGAATCCTTTTATGGCTTACAGTGATAGCCGTACCGGTTGTCGTTTTGATTATAATCTTTTTCAAAACACCCAAAGGAAAGCTTGTTTTTGATCATATCAAAGTACATAATCCGATATCAGGGTCGATCTATAAAAAAATTATGGCTTCCAGATTAGGACTGGGCTTAAGTCTCACGACAAAAAGCGGCATGCATCTCACTGACGGGTTCAATGCAATAAAAGGCCTGATGCAGAACGGATATGTGGCATCCAAGCTTAAGGAAGCTTCTTCTGAAATATCAGAAGGCGGATCATTGTCAGACGCAATAAAAAACACCGGTATTTTTCCTGAACTCTTTGTAAAGATGCTCAGAACGGGCGAGAGATCCGGAAACCTTGACACCATGATCGAAAAAATTTCAAAGGTTTACGGGAAAGAAGCCGAGCTTTCCCTTCAGGGATTCAGCAGGATGATAGAACCTGCGCTGGTATCGGTTCTGTCTGTCGTACTTGCGATCATACTCTTATCTGTCCTGTTGCCGCTGATCGGCATAATGTCGTCTATCGGATAGGGGGGCGGCGAGTTGGAAAAGAAGAATGCCTTTAGATGGGTACAGCCATTTATGTTCATTGTCCTGATCCTTATCGTCGTTTATTCGATCTTGACCATGAACGCCGTCTATTCAAAAAACAACGACGCTCAGCCCGGAAGGATCAAAGAGGCCATAGAGCGAGCATGCGTCCAGTGCTATGCATTGGAAGGCAGTTATCCGCCGGACCTGGAATATCTTAAAGATCATTATGGCATCATGCTGGATCATGACAGATATTATTATTATTACGAAATCTTCGCATCAAATGTGATGCCTGTGGTGGAGGTCTATGAAAAGGGAAACTGATGCCACCGGTAACGGTATGAAACAAAACAGCGGACGGGTTCTTGTGGAAACCCTTGCTTCAATGTTTCTTTTTATATTGCTGGGGGCAGGGTGCTTTAGCCTTGCCATGTCGGCTATTGGCGCATATAACAGACTTTATGCATCAAAAGAAAATGCTTCTGAATTAAGGATCGCATATTCTTTCGTCACGACGAAAATACGTCAGTACGACATATCGGGATGTCTGGAAGTGAAACCTGATGCAGTCAGCGGGAAAAATGCGCTTGTGATACATGAAAAAATCGACGATATGGTTTATGACACGTGGATCTTCCACTATGACGGTTATCTGTACGAAGCAATAGTTCTGGAGAATGAAGATCCTGAAGTTGACATCAGCCAGCCGATAGCAAGGATAGATTCCTTTGATATAAGGTATGACGAAGGCGCTCACGGTTTCTTCATCAAAGCGGGAATCGAAGGTCATAAGACATATGGCGGTTTTTTGAAACTGAGATCAAGATAGCGGGAGAGATACTGTGAAATCGGAAAGCAAAGGTTTTACGCTGATAGAGATGATTTTGGCAATATGTATCCTGGCTGTTCTGGCAGTCGGGGTATTAAAGCTTTTCGTCAATTCCCGGGTCACCCATCAAAAAGCCTTTGATCTTGATAACGCTGTACTGGAAACCAACAGGCTGATCGAGGAATTCCAGAGTGTCGGAGGAGCCCCGCGAAATGAAAGCAGGTTTACCGTATATTATGATGAACAATGGAACCCTGCGACATTGGATGACGATGCTGCATGCTATGCCATATATGGCAATATTGCTCCCTTGTCTGAAGAACAGGGTGGACTGCTGCATCTGGATCTAAGGGCAGTCAGGATAAAACCTTACCCGTTTGAGGAGGATGAGCAGACTGAGATTTACAGCGTTTCAACGATCATAGAGGATCAATCTTTCTGGGGTGGAAGCAATGAATAGGCTGAAGTCTGAAAGAGGCAGTTCAACTGTTTTGATATCGCTGTTTTTGCTGACATTGGTCATATTTGCCGTTGTCAGTATCGTTTCATCTGCTCAGGAGCTGAAATTAGCCCGCAGAAATGCGGAAACGAACAAAATTTACTATACCCTGGACTCCGAAGGGAAACGTTTTTTATATGAAGTCAAATCAGCTGTTAAGGAATCGCTTGACAGTATGGGAGACAGTCCGGATCGATTTTTCGATATTCTGGAGAGTACTCTGGGTCCGGATGTCATAATCAGGAAGGACACCGAAGGTTTGAGGGTGATCATAGAGAGGACCGTCATTTTGAATGTAGATTCATACAACAGGCATCTTGAGATAAAGATAGAAGTATCCCGGCCTGATAAAGATAGCGAAGTCAATGATATCTGCTCGGTGATCGAGTGGAGGATCTGGAACGATCCTTTCGAATACAAGAATACTATTAATTTGTGGGAAGGAAATCCATAATGGAACAAAAGAATTATACGATCAGAGAACTGCTGGGAACAGCTTTGGAAAAGGGAGCGTCGGATCTGCATATAACGGTGGGAGTCCCGCCGCTTGTGAAGGTCAGGGGTGAGTTTGAGCCTATTGGTGACAAGATCCTTAATCCTGACGATACAAGAGCACTTGTGAGAGAATTGTTCGAAGACGAGGATTCCTTCAGGGAGTTTTTAGCGGTAGGGGATAAGGATTTTTCTCTTTCTATATCAAAAATGGGACGGTTTCGTGTTAACACCTTTTTGCAGAGAGGTTCACTTGCTGCTGCCATCAGACTGGTTTTTACCCGGCTTCCAGATCCGAAGGATCTTCTGATCCCTGATGCCGTTTTGCAGATGCATCAGCTCAACAAAGGACTGGTGCTTGTTACCGGACCGACGGGAAGCGGCAAATCAACTACCCTGTCATGCATAATAGACCTTATAAACAGGACTAGAAAATGTCATATATTGACCCTTGAAGAACCGATAGAATTCCTTCACCAGCATAAAATGAGCGTTGTGAACCAGAGAGAGATAGGTCAGGATACCCAGAGCTACGCACGGGCACTCAGAGCTGCTTTGAGAGAGTCGCCCGATGTGATACTTGTAGGCGAGATGAGAGATCTTGAAACCATATCCATCGCCATGACGGCTGCTGAAACAGGCCATTTGGTATTTTCGACCCTCCATACCCTTGGTGCGGCTAAAACAATAGACCGTATAATTGACGTTTTTCCGCCCAATCAGCAGCATCAGATACGCATGCAGCTATCCACCACATTGAAGGCCGTTATTTCCCAGCAGCTCCTGCCTTCAGAAAAAAGAGGCCTGGTCGCTGCTTTCGAGATCATGACGGCGACCAACGCCATACAGAATCTGATACGGGAAAACAAGACTTACCAGATTGACTCGATGATCCATTCGGGCAGGAACGTGGGTATGCAGAGCATGGACATGAGTATAAGCGAGCTGTACAGGAAAGGCTATATTACCCGGGAGGTTGCTCTTCTGTATAGCCTAAACCCTGATGTTCTGATAAAATATCTATAAAAAACAACAGGAGTAACAAATGGCTTATATCTGCGAGGAAGAACTTAAATCTGTTTACTTCGGTCTGGAACAACGACTGCTTGCTCTTGGCTTTGAGCCGGAAATAGCGCTGATAAGGGATTATCTTTTAAAGATACAGATAAGAGAGAAAGATGTACCGTTAGGAAAGCTCATAATCGATTACAGCCCCAAAAGGCAATCCTGGAACTTAAGAAAGGACTCTGACATGGCAGAGGAACAATTCTCACGCATCACAGGATTGCTTGGCGTTATACCCGACAACAAGCCTAAAAGCAATCCGGGTAAAAAGAAAACTCAGAACGGTGATAAATTCGAATATGATGTAAAGACGCTATACCATGCTTTCGTTGACGGTTCGTTCATTGACGGATGTACGGGGTATGGCGCTGTAATATTGAAAGGAAACGATGTCGTTGCTGAGCTTTCAGGAAAGGTGGATTCGTCCGAAGCCTTCGACTCCCGACAGGTAGCAGGTGAGATAAGGGCTGTGATCGAGGTCCTGGAATGGTGCAAAGAACAGAACATACATGAGATCACCATTTTTTATGATTTCCAGAATATCGGGAAATGGGCGACAGGCGAATTCAGGACCAATACGCCCATGACCCAGGCATACAAGGAATATATAGACAACAGTGACGTAAAGATTACATGGGTAAAGGTTGAGAGCCATACGGGAATAGAGTTCAATGAAAGAGCCGATGCCCTTGCAAAAAACGGCGCAAGGAGATAGGCTACTTTTTATGGATCCACGGAGCTCTGCCAATGAGAGGTTCGTATAAATCGTCTTCAATATTGATCTTCAGTTGGGCCAGCTCTTCAGGACTTGGCTCGTGATTCTGGAATTCAACAAAGGGAATGTCCTCTATAATTGCAACAGGAGTTTGCTCATCGCTTTCACCCATGCATATCACCGCGCTGGCAGCCAAAGCGTTGGCCACATCGATGCGGGTTTGCCTGAGCGTCCTGTTGAAAAGATCTTTGTATCCGATTTTAGAGTTCAGGCTTTTGAAGCCGCAGTGAGCGATGGCCCTTCCGGTAACGCCCCATCTCAACGGGCTTGTTGTGCTGTCGGTTATTATCACACCTGTGTTTTGCAGTTTGTATCGGTTTCTGAGAAAGTTCCAGATCCTGTTCGCAGACTGCTGAGGATCCTTTGGCCACATGACGAAATACCCGTCGGTGTTTGATTCGTCGATACCTGCAGAAGGTGCGATAAAGCCATTCTTTATGGTAATGAAAACACCGTATCTGCTTTCTGTTTTTGGGATATAGCTGTCTGCTTCTGCTTCAATAAGCCTGTCCTTTGAAATGCCTTCCACCGGAAGCACATTTCCTTCACACAGTGAAATCACTTTTGAGCTGATTGCCATAACACTGCGTTCATTGACGCTTTCAATGGATTCTGAGATAACATCTTCCATTGAGCATTCAAATGCTTTTATAAGCTTTGTTTTTACTGCGGTGACCTTCATATAAAAACTCCCCGGTAATTTATGCAGATATAATACTAACACAGATAACAGAAATAAAACAGATGAAAAAAGTAAAGACGTATATGTAATCGACAGGGACTGGTTCAAAGCAGTATTGTTGCCATGTTGTTCATATCTTCCTGTTGTTCGAGCCAGCCCCTTTGAAGTGCATGAATATTGCTATCCGTAAAATAACATGATAAATATGCTGTTTGCTCAGGATAAACCTATTTAAAAAGCTTCCGTAAAGATCTTGAAATAGCTCTGGGGATGCTTGCACGCAGGACACAGGGCGGGAGCGTCAGTACCTTCATGAATATGCCCGCAATTACTGCAAATCCACTGTACCTTCTGATCCTTGTAAAAAACAGTATTGTTCTTAACATTTTCATAGAGTTGCCTGAACCTCTCTTCGTGGTGCTTTTCGATATTCGCGATCAGTCTGAACGCATTGGCGACTTCAGGGAATCCTTCGTTCTCAGCTACATTGGCAAAAGCTGGGTATATCACTGCGAATTCCTCATGCTCTCCTTCGAAACCGCCCTGCAGTTGATCCAGAGTAGTACCCGATACGACAGGGTATCCTGCGCTTATGTCGATATTGATGGGGAGCTGGCCCTGAAATCCTTCGACAATTAGGTTATAGAACACCTTGGCATGAGCTCTTTCATTCTCGGCAGTTTCAATGAAAACATCCTTTATCTGCTTGTAGCCTTCCTTATCGGCTACACTAGCGGCAAAATAGTATCTGTTTCTGGCCTGTGATTCACCGGCAAAAGCCCGCATAAGATTAATTGCTGTTTCAGTACCCTCCAAACGTTTCATAATACCTCCTGATCTTTTTTTAACTTAATTATTGTCAAATCATCAGGAAAATATAACTGACACGTCATGTATATACAACTGAAATTATAAATAATAAGAAAAATGATTATGTCATATTGATGCCAAACGGAAATAAATGGATTGCATGACGTATCATCCTGAGCAAAGCGTTGTCATTCTTAGCGAAGTAAGTAACCCGATTTATCATTCTGAGCGAAGCAAGCAACCCGATTTGTCATTCTGAGCGAAGCGAAGAATCTTAAAATAATACCCATGGCCACCGGAGCAACAGTTTTGAACCGTTTGTCTTGCCGGAACGGACATGGGCTTTTGGGAGAGCAAATATAATATATAGGTTTGACATCTTAATATATTGATAATAGTATATTGCATATGAAAAAACATAATGCACGGGCATTATTTTTTGGTAGGAAATTAGTCCTATCGTATCCCGGTTCTGTTTCAGATTTGTTTCGTAACAGTGATGTTTTGTTTGCAATCTATGCAGAATACTTGAAAATGATATATAATTAGAGGTAAATATTATATTATTAGTCGCTTTTGTTCAGATTATGCTTAACACTAAAGAAAAATGTTGCAGGGGGGCGCTTATGCACAAAAAATCAAAGATCCTGGTTTCATTTCTGATTGTTCTCGGACTGGCAGCGTTTATTTTCTCTGATAACCGGACTTTTGCCCAAACATATCCTGAAACAGTCAGGGTAGGTCTCTATTTCGGAAGTACCCCGGCTGCCAATGTTTCATTCACTGCAAAATCCGGACTTGAAATAGGTTATTATAAAAACGGCGTTTTTACTGTCCTCCTGACCGAAGAAGGAGGGAAACAGGCAATTGCCAGGAAGGATTCACATTTCATAAAATCTTCATCAGGAACCATCTCCGAATATAATCCCAATGAGGGGATACCTTTTGACGGAGAAACCTACGGCCCATATCACATCCAGATTGGTGATTCTGTTCCAGATCAGCCAACCGCCCAAAACCTGTGCAATACCATCAGATCTTCCGGGATCATGGCATATCCGGTGTTCGAAAACGGCTGGTATGTATGGACCGGTTTCTACTCAGACGCGGTAAAAGCAAACAGCGAACTTGCAAATTTGGCGGGAAGGCTGCCCGGATATAATCTGAAGGTCATTGAGCCATCTTTGTCCAGAATAATCATTTATGACGGAAATTTCCTGCCCCGCATGATATTCGGAGCTACAGATGTCAAGCTGGTCATCAGGCCAAATGATGCAAATGACCCCAAACTGATCTCTGTCAACAGCAAACGGTACAGGGGAGAGATAGAGCTCCGGCGGTTCTCGGACAGTGATATGACCGTTATAAATATTGTCAATATCGAACAGTACCTTTACGGTGTCGTTCCCCAGGAGATCGAATCATATGCACCGATGGAAGCTCTCAAGGCGCAGGCAGTCGCAGCGAGAACTTATACATACAGGTCCATGGGATCATATAAGAAATGGGATTTTGATGTCGTCAATACCGTGTCTTCACAGGTGTATGGCGGTTATGATGTGGAAAAGGCAACGACCAACCAGGCTGTTGACGAAACTAAAGGCAAAAAGATCCTCTATAATGGAAAACTCGTTTCTGTTCACTATTTCAGCTCCAGCGGAGGCATGACCGAGGATAACATACATGTATGGGGGTCGGATGTTCCATATTTGAAGAGTGTGCCAGATCCGTATGAAGCGGGAAATTCATATAATTATAACTGGACAAGGACATTCACTGCCGAAGATATAAAGCTGAAGCTGTTCATAAGCGGCGTGGAGATCGGTGATATCGTAGATATGAGAGCTGATGAGTATACACCGGCGGGAAGAGTCAAAAAACTGAGAATCGTGGGATCAAAGGGTTCCATCACATATACCAATGAAGATATCAGGGTAATATTGGGCGACAGCGGATATCTTCCCAGCAGGATGTTCACAATCAATTCAGGAGGAGCAGGCACAGGAGGCACAGTTTCTGTTGTTTCTGACAGCGGGACATCTTCTGTGAACGTATTCGGTGCCAGGGCTGTTACATCTTCCGGTACATATGATGTCACAGCCAGCGATTCGACCATAAAGATAATGGGTGCAAGCGACTCTGCTGTCATAACCGGCAATGTACCGAGCGGAACGTTCGTACTGACAGGAAAGGGCTGGGGCCACGGAGTGGGAATGAGCCAGGAAGGCGCAAAAGGATTTGCGCGGAACGGTTATACATATGACCAGATACTGAAACACTATTTTACGGGTGTAACTGTTGAATAATACAGGATTGAGGATAAAAAACATGTTATGGATAATAATGATTATAGCTCTGATAGGGCTTGACCAGGCAACCAAATGGTATTTTTACGTCAACAGGCTTGAGTTTGACAGGTTTCCGGTGATCAAAGACTTTTTTTACCTGACGTATGTGGAGAACCGCGGCGCAGCTTTTGGAATTCTTCAGAATTTCAGATGGATCTTTATCGTGCTTACTGTTATAGTCGTGGGAGCGATGATCTGGTATTTCATCAGGAACAAAAACCGGGTTCTCAGACTATCGCTTGCTCTTCTAATTTCAGGAGCTGTCGGGAATTTTATTGACAGGGCTTTAAGAGGATTCGTGGTGGATTTTCTTGATTTTTACCCCTTCGGATATGATTTTCCGGTGTTCAATGTTGCCGATATCTGTATAAATGTAGGCGTTTTCTTTTTGATAATATATGTTGTTTTTATCTACCAGGAGCCTAAAAAAGCTGTGATCGGATCAGAAGAGGTGCCTGATGGAAAACAGGACTGAGACCTTTATTGTCGATTATTCCGAAGAAGGTATAAGGCTTGATTCTTTCATCGCATCCAGGATGGAATCTCTGACCAGAAGCCATATCCAGAAGCTGATCGAAGAAGGCATGATAACAGTCAACGGGGCTTCTGCAAAAAGCAGCACAAAGACGAAGCCTGGGATGGTCATCGTAGTGACTGTTCCTGAAGCCAGGCCTTTGGCTGTCGTGGCTCAGGATATCCCGCTGGATATCGTATTCGAAGATGAAAGCATCATCGTGATAAACAAACCCAAAAATCTGGTTGTCCACCCGGCTGCGGGCAATCAGGAGGGTACTTTGGTAAACGCATTGTTGCACCATTGCAGGGATTCGCTTTCTGACATAAACGGGGTAATAAGGCCTGGAATAGTGCATAGGATCGATAAGGACACCACCGGGCTGCTTGTGATAGCAAAGAGCAACGAAGCTCATCTGAGCCTGTCCGAACAGCTGAAAAATCACCAGATCCGAAGGACATATGAAGCCATAGTTGACGGAAGGATGGAAACCGACTCAGGAAAGATATCAGCGCCTATAGGCCGTCATCCGGTAAACAGAAAAAAGATGGCGGTGAACATCAGGAACGGAAAACCTGCCGTTACGCATTTCAGGGTCCTTGAACGCTTTAAAGCCCATACCTATATACGGTGTGAGCTTGAAACAGGAAGGACCCATCAGATACGTGTCCACATGTCCTATATTGGTCATCCTGTAACAGGAGACGAGGTTTACGGGAAAAAATGCAGACTTGCAGACACCGAAGGCCAGGTTCTCCATGCCAGGTATTTGAAGCTCAAACATCCTGTCAGCAATGAAGAGATGGTTTTCGAAGCGCCATTGCCCGCATACTTCACTGATCTTCTGGACAGGCTGAGAAGCTCCTGAAGGCGTTATTCCACAAAAATAATTTCATGGACATATTTTGAACAATATTATATAATTTTTTTGACTACTCTGTGAGGTGATATAATGGCTGTTCAAAATATAACATTTAATGTTGAAGGAATGACGTCCGACGATGCAGCACAAAAAATAAAGGATTCGCTTTCAGTATTGAATGGAGTTCTTGAGGTTATTGTCGACTTAAATTCAAGACGCGTTGCTGTTGAGTATGATGACGAAAGGCTGAACTATGAAATCGTTAAAGAGACTATTGAAGACGCGAACTTCAATATCAGGTAGACTGTTTTTTTGAAAGCACGATATGCCTGTCCAGTCAAAGGACGGGCATTTGTATATATGCCAAAAATACTGTAAAATATGAGAAAGGCTGTAACTGGTCCATGGCGTGCCTGCTATGGTATACTTATAATAACGTAAAGTTTGGAGGCGATACAGTGCATTTATTAGGTAATATCATTTGGATTGTTTTCGGTGGTCTGATTTCTGCCATCCTCTGGACCGTTGCGGGAATCCTCTGCTGCATAACATTTATCGGAATACCATTCGGTATCCAGTGCTTCAAGATTGCTTCATTTGTACTGTCACCTTTCGGACGTGACGTTGAGGTAGGCAGGTTCGGCTTTGGCGGTCTGGTAGGCAATATCATCTGGATCCTGCTGCTAGGCTGGGAGCTATGCATAACACATTTGGCAGTAGGACTCATTTTCTGTATTACCATCATCGGTATACCATTTGGGAAACAGCATTTTAAGCTTGCTAAGCTTTCCCTGATTCCGTTCGGAGCCAGGATTTATACAAAAAGCTGGTTATAGGAGTGTTATAGTGATAGGTTTAATGGGGGGGACTTTCAACCCTGTTCATTATGGGCATCTTATAATATGTGAGGGCATCAGGGAGGAGTTCAAGCTTGAAAAGGTGATTTTCATACCCGCAAAGATCCCTCCGCACAAGACTGATAAAAAAATAGCAGAAGCCTATGACAGACTTAAGATGGTCAGGCTTGCCATAGCGGACAATCCTTTTTTTGAAGCCAGCGATATCGAGATGAAAAGAGATGGCTCTTCATATACTGTTGACACACTGATGGCATTCAAACGGATATATGGCAGTGAAACGAGGCTTGGGCTTATTGTTGGGGCCGATTCACTGGTTCAGATCGAAACATGGAGAAATTTTAACGATATTTTCAGGCTGGCCGATATAATAGTAGCGCCAAGACCTGATACACAGGAAAACCATCTTGACAATACGATAATCAAGCTCAAAAGCAATTACGGAGCAAAAATATTCAAATTTTCAGGCAAAGCCATGAATTTTTCCTCTACCGATATAAGAAAGAGGATCGAAGAAGGATTATCGATCAGGTATCTTGTACCGCCGCCGGTCGAGGCGTATATAAAAAGAAACGGTTTGTACATAAAAGGGTAAGGAAGCAGGAAGAGGAAGCATTTTATGGGCATTGAAACGATTATGGATATGCTCGAAAAAGAGCTGGACATCAAAAGATTTCAGCATTCGGTAAATGTGATGGAGGTTTCTCAGTCTCTTGCCGAAGTATACGGAGCAGATATAGAAAAAGCCCGGCTGGCAGGAATACTTCACGATTGCGCAAAAAACTACAAGGGTGACGAAGCAAGGGATTATGTTGAAAAAATAGGATATAAGGCAGATGAAATAGAGCTGCTGCAGCCAAAACTACTGCATGGCATCATAGGAGAGCATCTGGCAAGGCACATATACGGAGTTACCGATGAAGAGGTGCTTGGAGCTATCAGATGGCATACTACGGGAAGGGCAGGAATGAACCTTCTCGAAAAAATCATATACGTTGCTGACTACATAGAACCACTGAGATATTTTGAAGGCATCGAGGAAATGAGAAAAGCCGCATATGAGGATTTGGACAGATGCATCGTCCTGTGCTCGGAAAGTACCATTAAGTTTGTACTGAACAAGGGGGCTCTTCTCCACAGCAGAACCGTTGAGACACGCAACCACAGTATCATGCTCATAAAAGAGAGAAATGAAAAATCTATATGACTCAGGGAGTGGTATTTTATGGCTTGGTTTGGTTTTCAGATGAATCCTCAGTTCCTTCTTGACATATTTACAAGAATATTTGCAGCCTGTCTTTTGGGAGGAGTAATAGGTTTCGAACGTGAATATTCGCGCAACAGGCCTGCAGGCTTCAGGACACATATCCTTGTATGCATGGGTTCATGCCTGACGATGGTAATAGTCCACTTCCTGATAACTGCTTATGAAGGGAAGATCGATATCGATCCGACCCGAATGGCCGGGCAGGTGGTCAGCGGCATAGGATTTTTGGGAGCCGGTGCTATCCTTAGACACGGTGCTTCTGTTAAAGGCATCACGACTGCAGCAAGCATCTGGGTCGTGGCAGGTGTAGGGTTGGCCTGCGGTGTCGGCTTTTATACAGGAGCCGTCCTTGCGACCGTTTTGGTATGGGCTGTTCTGATGTATCTCAAAGGGCTTGAGAATAAGCTGACAAGGAAAAAGAAGCCGAGAATACTTGAAGTTGAAGGAGAAGCAGGGAAACAGCTGATAATACCGTTGAATGATCTGCTTAAGGATCTTCGTATCAGTGTAAGAAGTATGGAAGTAACAGAAAATCCCGAAACCGGCAGGCAAAAAATATTTTTTAATCTGGAGTTTGAAAACAAAGCATTGGATTTGGCCGAGATATCAGCTAAAATATATGAAATAGACGGGATACTGAAAGTTTCCCTGTGAAAAGGAGATGTAAATACATTTGACAAAAACAGGAAAGAGCATCATAAGAGAAATTCTGGAATGGGTATTTCTGATCATCGCTGCAGTTCTGATAGCATCTATAATCCAGAGCGAGTTGTTCGCATTGACTGAGGTCAATATGGAATCCATGGTCGATACCCTGGAACCCGGTGATAAACTGATAATGAGCAAACTTGCATATTGCTTCGACGAACCCAAACGCGGCGATATCATAATCTTTTTGCGGGATGAGCCTGTGAATGGGGTCCTTGGAAGAGCTTCCATTTATCTGGAAGATATCGCGCTGAAGCTTAAAAAGGAATACAGAAGGAACAGGCTGATCAAAAGAGTTATAGGTATTCCCGGAGATACAATCGAGATAAGGGACAACATTCTTTATGTCAATGGTGTTGCACAGCATGAACCTTATGCAAGGATCGATCCTGTCGAAAACAAGGTCCTGAACAGGGAACTTGAGAAAACAGTGGTTCTTCCCGGAGAACTGTTCGTATTGGGTGACAACAGAGGACACAGCCTGGACAGCAGGAATTTTGGCAAAATAAACATGTCCTGGGTTGAAGGGAAAGCCATATTCCGGGTGATGCCATTCAGCAAATTCGGTTCTCTGTATAAGTAGAAAATAGTTGAAATTGTGCCGGAAAGGAGTTGTTCGACAGAACAGCTCCTTTTTTGATGAAATCTGAAAAACAGCATAATATACATATTGAAGCGATATTAAAAATTATGATTGACTTTATGAAAAAACAGTGCAATAATATGTACTGTTGTTTAGTAAAATTAAACTTTTTGTAATGTAAAAAATTTGATGTTTAATAAAAGTAAACTTGTTGGTTAATCGGAGGTAACTTGATGAAGATCGGCAATAAAATCAAGCGTTTGAGGTTAATAAGCGGGATGACCCAGGAAGAGATTGCTGACCGCTGTGAACTTACCAAAGGTTATATATCGCAGCTTGAAAGGGATCTTACATCGCCGTCCATATCGACACTTCAGGATATACTTGACTGCCTTGGTACGAACCTTCAGGAGTTCTTTGGAGAAGAGGCGATTGACGAACAGGTTGTTTTCACGGCATCGAACTATTTTATAAAGGAATATGAGGATGAAGGCTATTCTATCCACTGGATAGTGCCAAATGCGAAAAAACGACAGATGGAGCCCATTATTGTAGAAATAAAGCCAAATTGTTCATTTGAAGAGGATCAGCCTCATCAGGGCGAGGAGTTCGGAATGGTTTTGAACGGAAGCTTGTATTTGTATCTCGGAAAAGAACGTTTCCGATTAAAAAAGGGCGACTGTTTCATGTTCAAGCCGAACAAGACCCATGTGATGAAAAACATAGGCAAGTCAACGGCAAAAATATTATGGATATCGACACCACCAAGCTTTTAGCAGGAGAATGAGGAAATGGGAAGGAACATTATTGAACTTAAGAATCTGACAAAACGCTTCGGCGATGTAACAGTTGTAAACAATATCAATCTTACCATCAAGGAAAATGAATTTGTCACTTTGTTGGGTCCCAGCGGTTGTGGAAAAACGACCACGCTTCGTATGATCGGCGGTTTTGAGGAACCCGACGAAGGGCAGATTTTTTTTGAGGGAAAACTCCTCAATCCAATTCCTGCTTACAAAAGAAACATAAATACCGTTTTTCAGCGTTACGCACTTTTCACACACATGAACGTGTTTGAGAACATAGCTTTTGGTCTGAGGATCAAGAAGATCCCAAAGGACGAGATCGAGAAACGCGTAAAAAGGATGCTCAAGCTTGTAGACCTCGAAGGCTTTGAAAAAAGGAATGTTGACTCCTTAAGCGGAGGCCAGCAGCAGCGTGTTGCTATAGCAAGAGCGCTGGTTAATGAGCCAAAGGTGCTTTTGCTTGACGAACCCCTGGGTGCGCTTGATCTTAAGCTTCGTAAAGAAATGCAGATCGAGCTTCTTGATATGCAGAGAAGTATCGGCATCACATTCATATATGTCACCCATGACCAGGAGGAAGCCCTTACCATGTCGGACACCGTGGTAGTCATGAACAACGGCGTTATCCAGCAGGTGGGCACACCCCAGGACATTTATAACGAGCCGATAAACCGCTTCGTTGCTGACTTTATTGGCGAAAGCAACATAATAGAGGCCGTGATGCTTGAAGACTATAAAGTGGCATTTGACGATGTCGTTCTGGACTGCGTCGATAAAGGCTTCGCCAAAAATGAGCCCGTAGATATAGTTATCCGTCCTGAGGATATTCGTATAGTGACCAATCCTGATGAGGGGATGATAAAGGGCACCGTTAAGTCAGTGATTTTCAAAGGCGTACATTATGAGATGATGATCGAATCAGATACCGGAAGAGAATATATGGTCCATCGCACTATTGCGTTTCCGGTCGGAAGCTATGTAGGAATGAATGTACAGCCATTCGATATACAGGTAATGAAGAGGGGGGATCCGCTTTGAAGAAGACTCTGAGGATACTGGCATATCCTTATGTCGTGTGGATGGTCATTTTCATAGTGGTGCCCCTGTTCCTGATACTCTTTTACAGCTTTACCAAAGGGGATATCCACGATATAGGCAGTCTGGAGTTTTCGGTGGAAAGCTATAAAAAGGTTGCCGAACCGTTATATCTGAAGGTAATAGGGGATTCATTCCTTCTTGCGTTCATATCGACGGCAATTTGCCTTGTTCTGGGATATCCTGTGGCATTGATCATAGCAAATACAGATCAAAAGTACAGAAGTCTGCTGATGATGCTTTTCCTTGTTCCCATATGGATGAATTTTCTGCTCAGGACTTACGCATGGATGTCTCTGCTTTCCCCAAATGGTCTGATCAACAGGTTCCTGACTGCTATCGGACTTCCGAGGCTTGAGATAATGCCCGGTAATGCAGCTGTGCTTTTGGGCATGGTATATAACTTCCTGCCTTTTATGGTGCTCCCCATATATACGGTCCTGAGCAAGATAGACAAACAGGTGCTTGAAGCCTCGAGCGATCTTGGAGGGAATAAAGTAGTAACTTTTACCAGGGTCATACTTCCTTTGAGCATACCAGGAGTGGTATCAGGTATAACCATGGTGTTTTTGCCTGCAGTAAGCACCTTCGTGATTTCCGGTCTGCTGGGCGGAGGAAAAACACCGCTTATCGGAGATATGATCGAGCAGCAATTTCTGTTTGCAAGAAACTGGCATTTCGGATCGTCATTATCGATCATCCTTATGGTCATGATCCTTATCTCAATGGCCGTTATGTCCAGAATAGATAAGAATAATCAGGAGGAAGGGGGAAAAGCAAGATGAAAAAAGCTGTAAAAAGGATCTATATGGGCATTATCTTTCTTTTCCTTTATGCTCCTATAATCGTGCTGATTGTGTTCTCATTCAACAAGTCTAAATCAAGAGGACAATGGGGCGGATTTACTCTGGACTGGTATGTCGATCTTTTCAAAGACCGTCAGATCCGGGAAGCCCTGTACTTTACCTTGCTCGTAGCGGTCCTGTCCACACTGATTTCGACCATAGTGGGAACTATTGCAGCTCTTGGCATCAATAATATGGGAAAGTTCAGCAGGTCGGTCATTCTCAATATCAACAACCTTCCTGTACTTAATCCTGATATAGTTACAGGTGTAGCCCTGATGACCCTTTTTATATCGGTAAAAATCGAGCTTGGATTTGTCACCATGCTTATAGCACATATAGTGTTCAGCATCCCATATGTTATTCTCGCGGTATTGCCAAAGCTGAGACAGATGAACAAGCATATAGCTGAAGCTGCCATGGATCTGGGTGCTACGCCTTCATACGCGCTGAGAAAGGTAATAATACCCGAAATTGCGCCGGGTATAATAAGTGGTGCGCTGATGGCATTTACCTTGTCCATCGACGATTTTGTAATCAGCTTTTTCACAGCAGGTACATCTGCTACGAACCTGTCGATCCTGATCTACTCGATGGCCAAGAGAGGCGTGAAGCCGACAATTAATGCCTTAAGCACGCTCATGTTTACTGTTGTACTTATTTTGATGCTGATAATCAATAAAAAAAGTGAAAAAGGAGAAGAAATACTGCTATGAAAAAAATCCTTGTACGCACGACTGTCATCGCATTACTTATTGCAGCAATAATGTCACTTACCGGATGCAGCTCCGGTGTGGTCCTCAATGTCTTCAACTGGGGTGAATACATGGATGAGACATTGATCGACGAGTTTGAGAAGCAAACCGGGATCAGGGTCAATTACAAGAACTATGCCACAAACGAAGAGCTTCTTGCAAAGCTGGAGGCAGGGGGAAGCAGCTATGATGTCATTTTTCCTTCGGATTACGCCATCTCCGAACTTATAAAGAAGGATATGCTGCTGCCTATTAATTATGACAATATTCCCAACTATAAATACATTGACGATAGATTCAAGGGACTTGATTTTGACCCTGAAAACAAATATTCTGTGCCATATTTCTGGGGAACCATTGGAATTCTTTACAATAAGGACATGGTAGATGATCCTGTTGATAGCTGGGATATCCTCTGGAATGAAAAATACAAAGGTCAGATCCTGATGAAAAAGGATGTACGCGATACCATCGGTGCTGCTCTGAAGAAGCTCGGGTATTCCATGAACAGCACCAACGACAATGAACTGGCTGAAGCAAAGGAACTGCTGCTTGCCCAGGTACCACTTGTCAACGGTTATTACGGGGATGAAATAAGGGATCTGATAGCAAACGGAGATGCCGCCATGGGACTTACCTATTCAGGAGATGCTATGGATTTATACTGGGAAGGATTTGAGAACATCGGATATGGCGTTCCAAAAGAGGGGACCAATGTATGGTATGACTGCATGGTTATCCCGAAAACCAGCAAGCATAAAGACGAAGCTGAGAGGTTCATTAATTTCATGCTTGATCCTGACATTGCATTCAAAAATTCTGAAGCAATGGGATATTCGTCGCCAAACCTCAAAGTGATCGAAAGAATGAGACAGGAATATCCTGAGGTATTTGAGCTTCCGGCATACTGGCCTGATGAGGAAATTCTTGAAAAAAGCGAAGTTTATCTTGATCTCGGTGATTATAAATCAAAATATAACGATATTTTGACTGAGGTCCTAGCAAGATAGCCATGATGCCAATATATGAAATGCTGAAAAAATACATCAGTAATGACCCTTTGCCTTTTCATATGCCAGGGCATATACTTGGCAGAGGGCTGGCCGATGAGATGAAAACTGCCGGCAGTCTGGACATAACCGAAATTCCGGGTTCGGACTGCCTGCATCATCCGGAAGGTGCCATAAAAGAAGCCCGGATGCTTGCATCAAAATGCTTTGGATCTGATTATACATATTTTATGGTCAATGGCTCCACATCAGGCATCCATGCCATGCTTCAGGCGGCTTTGAACCCCGGGGACAAGATCATAATCGGACGTGACTGCCATATATCTGTCCTGAATGGCCTGGCTCAGCTGAACTGTGAGCCAGTTTTTGTATTGCCGAGGATCGACAGGGATCATCAGATACCTCTGGGAGTAACAGCTGAAGATCTGGAGCCTGTTGTAAAAGCCAATCCTGATGCCAGGTGCATTATGGTCACAAGGCCAGGCTATTACGGAACAGCATCAAAACTCGAGGATATAGCAAAAATCGCAAAGGTGAACAAGATTCCGCTTCTGGTCGATGAAGCCCACGGAGCACATTTCAGATTTCATAAAAAACTGCCTCCAACGGCTATGGAGGCAGGAGCTGATTTATGTGTCCAAAGTCTGCACAAAACACTTCCTGCTCTAACTCAAACAGCCCTTCTACACGGGAAAAAAAACGGTATGATACCCGAAAAACGCATAGAAAAAACGGTATCCATGGTTCAGACAACAAGCCCATCCTATATATTGATGGCTTCGATGGATATAGCCCGAGATATGATGGAAAAGCATGGTGAATATCTCTACGGGAAGCTGTGGCAGATGATCGGCGACTTTGACAATAAGCTATGCAGAGAAACCGCAGTCAGGAGATATAAATGCAGCTATCAAGGTTTCGACAATGATTTTACGAGAATCGTGCTCAACTTTGAAGCATTGGGCATAAGCGGTTTCAAGGCCGAAGAACTGCTGCGGACCCGATATAGTATCGTTGCTGAAATGGCCGATCCCGGCAATGTGGTTTTGATAGCCACACCCTTTCATACTTCAGAAGATTTTGATAAACTTATATCAGCACTGAAAAATATTTCTCTGGAATTCAGAACGGTTGGAGAACAAAGGAAAAAGCCTGTTTTTCCGCCATGGCCGGATTATGTACCGGAGCGGATCAAATCGGTCAGAGAGGCATTATTTGCCGACAAGCGCACATTGCCGATAAAAAAATCAGCCGGAGAAATCAGCGGAGGTTTCGTTACGCCATATCCGCCAGGAATACCTTTGATTTGTCCTGGGGAGATGATCACAGCCGATATGGCTGATTATGTTTCGGCGCTTCTTGAGTGCGGTTATGCCGTACATGGCATTAATGACGGAAATATTGAAGTCATCTGACTTCAGGTGAATTTAGGGGGTAAGACATTGAAAGGAAAGCTGATAGTCATCGAAGGCGTGGATTCAAGCGGGAAGGAAACCCACACGAAAATGCTGTTCCAGAGACTTCTGGATCAAAATCATAATATAAGGAAAGTTGAGTTTCCCGATTATAACAGCCAGTCTTCAGCCCTTGTAAAGATGTATCTGAACGGCGATTTCGGGAGCAATCCTGAAGATGTCAACCCATATGCAGCATCGACTTTTTTTGCCATTGACCGTTATGCTTCATACAAAACATCATGGCAGGATTTTTATAATGATGGCGGCATAATACTGGCAGACCGCTATACCATGTCCAACATGATCCATCAGGCATCAAAGGTAAAGGACACGAAAAAAAAGCTTGCCTTTCTTGACTGGTTATGGGATTTAGAGTTCGTAAAGCTAGGAATTCCAGTTCCCGATTGCGTAGTTTTTCTTGATATGCCACCCGAATATGGCGTGAAACTGATGAAAGACAGAAAAAACAAAATAACCGGCTTGAGCGAAAAGGATATTCATGAGAAAAGCCCGGAGCATTTAAAAGAGTCTTATGAAAATGCATGCGAAATAGCGGACATATATAAATGGAACCGGGTTTGTTGTATCAGGGACGGAGCCATCAGAAGCATTGCCGATATAAATGATGAGGTTTATTCTATAGTTATGAGAACAATTTGAACAGCTTGGAAACCATTCCAAAATGTCAGTCTGATTGAAGCGGAGCGGAATGAAGGATAATCAGATTCTTCGCTAAGATCAGATTACATTTATAAGGTGAGGTTATCAGTAATTTCGAACAGTTCGGAGGAATGGAGGAAACCGTATGTCACTGAAGATCAGCGGAAACTCCGACAGAAAGCCGCAAAATGTTTCAAGGCGCATTGACGGCAATGTCAAGAAAGTTGCTGACAGGAACGAGCTCCAGTTCAGTTCCCATATGGAACGCCATTTTTCCCAGAACCAGGACGAAGAGCTTAAGAAAAAAGCCCTTGAAATAGAAAAACAAGGTAAGCATCTGTCAAAGCATATCGACGTAGCAGAGCTTAAAGTTTATAAACGCCTTGTCATGGAATTTCTGGACGAGGCGGTCAGAGGTTCGTCAAGATTCTGTAAGGAAAGCTTTCTGGACAGAAGGGGAAGACACAGGGTTTTCGCCACAATAAAAATAGTGAATGAAAAGCTGGAGGAACTTACCAGGGAGGTTTTGAAAACCGAGCGCGACAATCTGGTCATACTCAGTAAAATAGAAGATATTCGCGGACTGATTCTGGACCTTCTATTATAAAACAGCACAAGGAGGAAACGGATGGGCTTCACAGGTCAGGCTCATATACTTGAAAGATTGAAAAATGAGATAAAAAACGGGACATTGGGCCACGCATATGCTTTTACCGGAGAGAAGGGAATAGGAAAGCGTACCCTTGCGCACTATATGGCCAAAACCATTCTTTGCACAGAAAAAGGCAACGATATTGAACCCTGCGGTAAATGCAGGTCCTGCAGAAGCTTCGAAGAGGGTGTGAACCCTAATTTCAGGGTAATAAGGAACGAAACCAAGAAAATCCTTATCAGACAGATAAGGGATATGATAGAAGATATAAGCGTTCGCCCTGCCGAAGGCAAAAAGGTGTATCTGATAGAAGAAGCCGACCTTATGACAGTCGATGCTCAGAACTGTCTTCTGAAAACTTTGGAGGAACCACCGCCTTACTGTATTATCCTGCTTACCACATCTGTATATGAATCGCTGCTTTTGACCATAAGATCCCGTGTCGCTCAGTTAAGGCTGAAACCATACACCGAAGGGGAAATAAAAACAATTGCAAAAGCAAACGGTATCGACATAAGGGGTAAAGAATATCTGACAAGCCTGTGCGGCGGTATTCCGGGCAGGATCTTTGAACTGGCATCAGATAAAAGTTTTGAAGAGAATCGCAACATTGTTATGAGATTCGTATTTGAGGCCGATACCCGATCGAGACTGGACTTCAATCAATATTTGTCCAAAAACAAAAGTGCCGTCTCATCATGCATGGATATACTTGAGTCCATATACAGAGATGCTTTGATGGTTCAGTGTTCGGTAACTGACGGGTTGATTAATTCAGACAAAAAGGATAATATAATAAAGTATGCAAGAGGGCTCAGCCCTGATGACATCTTTGCGAAAATTTCCGGGATAGAGGAAATACGCAGCAATTTAAAGCGTTATATGAACTATCAGCTTGCAGTTGACATGCTGACGCTCGCTTTATGATGGATTATTCGATCAAAAGGCTTTTATCCTAAGAAAGGAATGGTTATAGATATGCAGAACGTTGTAGGTGTCCGTTTCAGGACTGCCGGTAAAATATATTATTTCGATCCCTGCAATATAGAACTTAAAAAGGGAGACAAGATCATCGTCGAAACCGCCAGAGGCATTGAGTGCGGTGAGGTCGTTTCGGCAAATCATGAGGTCGTTGATGAGGAGGTAGTGGCACCCCTCAAAAATGTTATCCGCAAAGCTGATGAAGAGGACCTGAAACGTGTGGAGGAAAACAAGATAAAAGAAAAAGAGGCCTTCAGCATTTGCCTGGAAAAGATCAAAAAGCATGAGCTCGAAATGAAGCTTATCGATGTGGAATATACCTTTGATAACAATAAGATTCTGTTTTATTTCACGGCCGACGGAAGAGTAGATTTCAGGGAACTGGTAAAGGATCTGGCTTCGGTTTTCCGTACCAGGATCGAGCTTCGTCAGATAGGCGTAAGGGATGAAGCAAAGATGATGGGGGCTCTTGGAGCATGCGGACGGCTTTTATGCTGCAGCACCCACTTATGCGAATTTCATCCTGTGTCTATCAAAATGGCCAAAGAGCAATCACTTTCGCTTAATCCGGCCAAGATTTCCGGAACCTGCGGAAGACTGATGTGCTGTCTGAAATATGAGCAGGAGACATATGATTATCTGCTAAAAAAAACTCCGAAGGTGGATGCTATAGTGCAAACACCTCACGGACAGGGAACAGTCGTACAGGTGAATCTTCTTAAGGAAAAGGTAAAAGTCAAGCTTGACAGCGAACAGGGAGCAGACATCATGGAATATTCGGTAAATGATATCAGGATACTCAAAGATGCTGTCAAACAACTGGATATTGACGATAAAATGCTGGAAGAACTGAAAGTCCTCGAGGACTGATTGAGGTACCGGCATAATCAGACATAATCAGACAGAATTTTGTTAATGTTGACATTATAGGATATATAGTATAGGATAGTTCTGAACTATTATTATTTTTTTAACAATCGGGAGGTATACATATGGCTTATTTTATTAATGATGATTGCATAAGCTGTGCCGCATGCGAGGCTGAATGCCCTGTAGGTTGCATATCGGAGGGCGAAGACAAATATGTGATTGATGAGGATTCATGCATAGATTGTGGTTCATGTGCAAATGTTTGTCCTGTAGAGGCTCCACAGCCTAAATAATAAGAGTGTTCTATAAGGAGTCAGGTCTCAGGCCTGACTTCTTTTATATAAAGAAACAGGGTAAGCTTCTTCGAAGCTATTGCTATGTCATCCTGACTAAAGATATTACTCAGTATATTCTTACGAAGGACCTGTTAAAAGGAGATAATAAAAGGAAGAGCATATATGGGCTTTATCGTATTACCTGATGAAACACTGGAAGATCTGCAATTAAACGGCCTTTTCATACTTCAAAAAAAAGAAGCCTTCAGATTCGGAATGGATGCCGTTCTGTTGTCAAGCTTTGTAACAGCAAAGAAAGATCAGCGGGTGCTGGACCTTGGTACGGGAACAGGTATAATACCTCTTCTCCTGTCGGCAAAAACACGCGCCCATAAGATAACAGGCCTTGAGATACAGCCTGATATAGCAGATATGGCCCAAAGAAGCGTTGACGGCAACAATCTGGGCCATAAGATAGATATTGTAAAAGGTGATATAAAAGAAGCGATCTCCATCTTCGGCCGGGGTTCATTTGAAGTAGTCGTGACAAATCCTCCATATACCAGCGCAGGAAGCGGCCTTTTAAATACGGAGGATACAAAGGCGATATCAAGGCATGAAATATATTGTACGCTGGAAGATATATTGAAAACAAGCTCCGCTCTTTTAAGACCAAGAGGCGAATTCTTCATGGTCCATAAACCTGAAAGGCTTACTGACATTATTGAAGGCATGAGAAAAGTTAATCTTGAACCGAAGATCCTGCGTCTTGTTTGTGCGAGAGCCGGAAAGGAACCGTCGCTGATATTGATAAAAGGACTAAAAAATGGAAATCCGGGACTGAAGATCATGCCTGTACTGTTCATATATGATGAGAACGGAAATTATACCGATGAGGTCAAAAGGCAATATTCAATAAAAAAGTGAGGTTTCATGATGTCCAAAAAACATATAACTCTTCCATTGACAGATGAAGTAATAAGAGATCTGAAGGCAGGAGATGAAGTATTGCTGTCGGGTGTTATGTATACCGGACGTGATGCGGCGCATAAACGTATGGTGGCCATGCTTGAAAAAGGAGAAGATCTGCCGTTCGACATAACCGGTCAGACCATATACTATGTGGGGCCGTGTCCTGCTTCTGAAGGGCGTGTAATCGGTTCTGCAGGACCTACCACCAGCGGAAGGATGGATACATATACTCCTGTGCTGATCGAAAAAGGTCTTAAAGGAATGATCGGCAAGGGCCTTCGAGACGAAAAAGTAGTTGATGCCATCAAAAAGCATCGAGCGATATATTTCGGCGCTGTCGGAGGTGCCGCAGCCCTCATATCCTCCTGCATAATCAGTCAGGAGGTAATCGCTTTTGAAGACCTGGGTACCGAGGCTGTAAGAAAACTGGAAGTAAAAGATTTTCCCTGCTTTGTGATAATCGATTCATACGGAAACGACAGATATGAAGAAGGCAGGAAAGAATATGAAATAAAAGGATGAGAATATGAAAGAAGCTGTTTTTAAAAAACGTGTGATGATCTTCAGTGGCCATTACGGAAGCGGAAAGTCTGAAATATCGGTAAATACCGCGTTTATCCTGAAACGGATCAATAAGGATGTCCTTCTGGCCGACATGGATATAGTCAATCCCTTTTTCAGAAGCATCGATGCCAAAAAGGCCCTTGAATCGGCCGGAATAAGGACGATAGCCCCGATGTTTGCAAATACGAATGTGGATGTACCTGCGATTGGTCCGGTAATAACCGCAGCTTTGCGAAACAAATCGCTCTGCGTGATACTTGATGCAGGAGGAGATGAAGAGGGAGCAAGGGTACTGGGGCGTTTCAGACATGAAATACCGATGGATGACTATGATATGTTTTTTGTTTTCAATCGTTCCAGACCAATGACTTCAAACCTTTCAGACACTCTGGACTATATTCGGGAGATCGAGGAATCCTCCAGGCTGAAGTTCACCGGTCTGATAAACAATACTCATTATCTCGGGGAAACGACTGTGGATGATGTCTTGTAC
Organism: Clostridiaceae bacterium; assembly: GCA_012840245.1. Lineage (GTDB taxonomy): Bacteria > Bacillota > Clostridia > DSM-8532 > DSM-8532 > DTU059. Next base: position 3,791 of record DULR01000108.1, on the reverse strand, counting down.
GGCGCTGAGCTGGCAAAAGAGATTTCTGAGAAGACCGGCATCCCGTTTTTCGCAACCGGCGTTATGAAGAAACTTACCGATGGCCTGGATGGAAAGATCGATCATCCTGTGATAATACTCAGTAAAAACATCCGTTTACCCTTTTAAATCCATTTCCTTCATCATTCTGATGTATACCATAAGCTCATTTCGGGAGGATACCTCCAGCTTTTCATATATCCTCTTGTTATGAGTTTTTATTGTATTGATGCTCAAGTATAGCTTCTCGGCGATCTCTTTTCCTGTGAGACCCTGCATGTAGAGATCGAATACGGCCTTTTCAGCAGGTGAAAGAGTTTCGATATTTTTAAGGAATCTCCTGAACATATCGGTATTAAGGTAGTCAGAGGAAGCATTTCCCCCGCCTTTTTCGGATTCCTTCCTGTCCTGTTCGGCCAGAAACTCAAGGAGGTCATCGATCTCGATGATATTTGTCTTTTCAACATCTGACGGCTTTGTCGATTTTATTTTGCTGATGGTTTCTGTTATAGGATTCAGATACATCTTGCTGAACCGGAAAGAAGCTATTATGCCTATAATAAACAGGAAAAGGAACAGAAGAGCGATCCTTTGATTTATATTGTCCATAGCTTTCATATAATCTCTTACCGGAACCATCACGCTTACAGCCCACTCCTCGTCTTTAAATGGCGAATTGTTAGGGTACAGGTTTATTTTCCTGTGTACACCCATAAATTCTTTTGAAAAGCTTAAATATTTATTGAGAGAATTTGGCTTAGTCTGAAAACTCAGTTTTGCATCGGATATCTCATTTTTGATAACAGCCGGATACTTTGCCGCCATGAAAGACAGGGAACAGTCGATCTGATCGTTCACATACGGCGACAACAGGCAAAAACTCGTATCATAGACCGGATTGTCAGGGATATAGGTAAGCTTGAACAAAAGTGAGCTTACTTCGAACCCGCATGCTCCATAAACAGAGCCATCTGAGGAGATCAGCGGCACCGAACACAGCATGGTCTTGTCAGCTGTTTCCGGGAAAAATTCACCGGAACACCAGTAAAGCAATTTGGAGAGAGACAGGGAAGCATTGCTCCTTGCAGTCTCAACAGTCTTCGTATAGAAGGAAGCCTTCTGTATATCAAACTCCATTGCCCATTGTGGGTGTATCATGATACCGTTTTTCTTCGCAATCTCTGTGGAGCCTCTGAGCATATGCAGGTAGGGAGACTCAAGATTGACTACATTGGGCTCCATGTTGCGTATGTAAATGCCGGCTCTGGAATACTCCGAATCAGGAAGATCCGGATTTATGGTCCCGTCAAGGATGATGAAAACCGCGCTGCTTTTCGTGCGCATAAGAGCCGTCACAAGAGTCTGACATACCGACTCAAAAAGCTCGTTATAGACTTCAGGATGTGATTTCAGATCTCCCGGATCTATCTTCATTGAATACAATCTGTCTTCAATGTTTTTATTAAGCGCTTTGGAAAGATCTATGCTTCTGGCGGAAATATCGCCATAATCATCATAAATATGGTTATAAACATGGTTAAGCTCATTATTGAAAAGAGTTATTGCTTCTTTATTCCCAAGATGGAATACGCCCGATATCAGGAGGATCAGTAAAATAGCCGCCATGATCGTAGCTAAGAAAAGAATTGAGAAAATAACAAGCCGGAAGCGCATCGATTTGCTCTCCCGACTGATCTTTTTTATTCTTTCTGATATGCTGCGGCAAGAAAGCTTCAGCTTATGTATGTACAGATGTATCACCTATCTTTGATGAAAATTTCATAGATACCTTCTGTTGCTTTTTTATATGCCTCTTCAGGAGCCATCGTCTCAAGCAGTGTCAGATAATCGGCTCTCGCTTCTGAAGCAGTCTGTTTTAACCTTTTGACAAAGTTTTTTTCCAGCGAATCATACTCGTCAAAAATCGGTGGGATATAAAAGTCATAGTCTTCATACATGGCAACTGCTGTTCTGAGGAGCTTTTCGATATTTGTATTGACAGATTCGCCGATGCTTTCACCGGTTATGCTTTCGAATGCTTTTTTGGTTACGGGCAGATATCCGGTTTCTGATACGAATTTAATATTTTGCTCAGGAGCAGTGAACCATTTTAGGAATTCAGCAGAGGCGTATTCTTTTTCTTTTGTGGATTTTGTTACTATCATCCCGCCTCCGCGCTGTATGGCAGCTTTTTTACCGCCGTTCACCACAGGATAGGGGAGGATCTCGTACTCGACTTCTATAGTCGTATTATCCTGATATGTAATAGCGTTTCCATAAAAAAGGATACCTGCCGTGGAGCCGGTCGAGCAGACTATATCGCCTGTTTTTGCAAGATCTGAGGAATAGCCGTCATAGATGGCAAAACCTCCTTTGACAGAAGCCTCGATAAACGGCTCCCAGATCTTTTTAAAATTTTCGGAGTATTCAATGTTTTCATTTGCAAAAAAGCTGTCTCCAAGCTGATGCAGTCCAACCTGTGCGATATTGAACCACGAGTCTGCAACATAGAAAGCTTTGCCGTCATTGGGTATGTCAGGTGTCAAAGAATCGGTCCATTCATGATACATGATCGCGGCACGGGAAATACCTTCAAATGTTGAAAGGGAATCAATACCGACACCTGTTGCTTCCGAAAATCGATCAAATAGGGTCTTGTTCAGAAACAGCACTTCAGTTGATTTGGCTGTCGGGAAAACAGCCAGCTTTCCTGATACGATTCCTTCATTGATGAATTTGGGCATGTATTCATCGAGTTCTTTTTCTGTAAAATATTCTTTCAGGTCGACGAGCTTGTCGTTTTTTAACAGGACAAGAGCTGATTTGGGATAACCCGTTGTGATGTTGGGCAGTTCAGAAGAACCGGGATCACCTTCGGCTGAGGCGACCAGCTTATCAAAGAGAGCCGATGAGCTTGAAACAGATGTGATATTGACTATTATGCCTTTTTCATTGCCAACGGTGGCATTGAACTCATCGACCAGCTGATTCATGGTCTTTTCCATCTGTCCTCCGTAATTATGCCATAACGAAATGATGACAGGCTCATTTGGATTAAGCGTGCTTTTGCTTCCACAGCCTGAAAGCAAAGAAATAAAAAGCAATAATGTAAGTGCAAGACAAATTCTTTTCATAACATGTCCCCTTAATCCCGTAAAATCATCCTCAGGGTGATTACAAATGCAGGAAGAACCAAATATAATAACATCATACCACGGAAAACACACAATTGGCTTCATTAATAATTATACATTAGAATCCAGGTTGTGTAGATACTATTTGTTTTTATTGCCATATTTTTCGGAAATCCAGGTACTTAAGGTTTACCATTGAGGCGGGGAATTCATGGATAAAAATTATGAGCCCATTTTTCCGGAAAAATTCAATATCATAAGCATACATGGCGGTTTCAGAGTAACATTCTTCTGCAGCGGTTGTGAAAGGAGCGTTACAAAGGAAACCTGCGGTATGAATAATGTGGAACAAGCATTGGAAGAAGCATGGCAGGAGGCGAGAAAGTATTTCAACCGCTGCCATGATTGCGGCGCATGGGTCTGTGACGAACATTACAATGAGAATGTCATGAAGTGCATATTCTGCCAGCCCAAATAGTTTCAGTTATTGTTTTAGCAATAAAAATATTAGGCGATTGCGAAATGTGACTTTTTAACGATAACATAAATTGGTAATATAATTCCAGCTCGTTCACTAGCTATATAACGAGCGGTAAAATTAAAAAACATAAAGAAACGGGCATGAAAACAAGAGCCCAT
>DULR01000107.1 GCA_012840245.1 Clostridiaceae bacterium | reverse complement strand
TTGGTGTTTGGACGACTCAATTATACCAGAAAAGAGGGGTGTCATTGTTTTTTATTTTAAAAATCTTGAAACCCTTGATAAATAGCATATTTCAAAACATAAAGGGTGTAATTTAGTTTACACTACGCAAAATAAGTGGAGGAGATCTATATGAAATGGTTTAAAAATTTAAAAATAGCAACAAAACTAATAATTGCTTTTCTTCTGGTTGCTTTAATTGCAGTTTTTGTAGGTATTATAGGCCTTGTCAATTTAACTAATATTAAAGAAGCCGACAAACTTCTGTTTGAAGAAAATACGCTCGGTGTCACTTATTCAGGTAATGCTGCAACATATTATCAAAGTTTAAGGTATAACGCTATTGAGATGGTTTTGCTTAAAGATGACAGCCTGTTAGAAGATTACATGACTAAACTGGATAATTTCATAGCTACAATAGATGAAAATTTAAAATTATATGAAGATGGCATTATAGACGAAGAAGACCGTCGGCTTTTTGATGATCTTAAACCTCATTGGGAAGAATACAGAACTCATATGCTGAAGGCAATGGATTATGCCAAAGGAGGCAGGTATGATAAAGTGCAGGAAGAGCTTCTTGGAGAAGCGGATGCAGTTGGCGGCGAATTACAGGATAATCTTGCAAAACTGGTCGACTATAATGACAAAACAGCGAAAGAGAGAGCCGAAAGCAATACAGATATGGCCAATACTGCAGAAACGCTGATGATCATAATTATAGTAATCGGTGTTATTCTTGCCGTTGTTCTTGGAGTATTAATATCCCGAAGCATCAGCAAGCCTATCGGGAAGGTAGTTGCTGCGGCTGACAAGCTCGCTGCAGGAGACTTAGATCTCCAATCGACCATATATCAAAAAGACGAAATCGGTCAGTTGGCAGAATCGTTCAGGCACCTGGTCAATAATACCCAGGCCCAGGTTGCAGTTGTTGAACGCATCGCTGACGGAGACCTCACTGTTGATGTTCCCGTCCGTTCTGATAAGGATGTCATGGGGAACAAACTCTCCCAGATGGTGCGCAATCTCAATGACCTGATATCGAATGTATCGTCTGCTGCCGACCAGGTATCATCGGGAGCAAAACAGATATCGGATTCCAGCATGGCGCTTTCCCAGGGAGCCACCGAACAGGCAAGCTCGATAGAAGAGCTGACCGCTTCAATAGAAGAGATATCATCCCAGACAAAGGTTAACGCAGAAGATGCAAATCAGGCCAATAATCTGGCTGAGCAGGCAAAAAATTATGCAGTCACCGGCAACAATCAGATGAATGAAATGCTGAAAGCCATGGATGATATCAATGAATCGTCCAGCAATATCAAAAAAATTATTAAAGTAATAGACGATATTGCATTCCAGACCAATATACTGGCGCTTAATGCCGCAGTTGAGGCGGCCAGGGCAGGACAACACGGGAAGGGATTTGCGGTCGTGGCAGAAGAGGTCAGAACGCTTGCAGGGCGGTCCGCCAATGCAGCAAAAGAAACCACTGCTTTAATTGAAGACTCTATCAAGAAAGCGGAAGGCGGAACCAAAATTGCAAAAGAAACCGCCGATGCCCTTGAAAAGATAGTTGAAGAAGTGAAGGCAGTATCGAATCTGGTAAGCGATATCAGTAACGCTTCCAATGAGCAGGCTGCAGCAATTGCCCAGATAAATCAGGGAATTATGCAGGTATCCCAGGTAGTCCAGGAGAACTCGGCAACATCTGAGGAAAGTGCAGCCGCCAGTGAAGAACTGTCAAGCCAGGCTGAAGCATTAAAAGATATGGTAGCCAGATTCATAACCAGAAAAAAAGTTATCTCCGGCAATTCCATTGAGGAGCTTAATCCCGAAGTATTGAAAATGCTTGAGCAAATGTCTGAAAAGAAAAAGCAGGAATCAAAGCAACATGGAAGTTCGCCTAAAAAAAGCAAAAAGACAAAAGAGGCTATAGTATTAAGTGACAGTGAATTCGGAAAGTACTGATCCGGATTTTATAAAAAAACAACATTTATGCTGAGGGATGCACCAGTATTACATCCCTCAGCAAAGGCAGGTGCAACTGGTGTTTTCAATTTCTGATCAAGAGTTTATACAACTTGCGACCTATATTAGATCCAATTATGGCATAGACCTGAAAGAAGAAAAACGTGCAATGGTTGAGGGAAGACTGAATAATTTGCTTTTAAGAAATAATATAAAAAATTTTTCAGATTATTTCGACTATGTATTGTCGGATAATACCGGCAATGAAGTTGCCAATCTTGTTAACAAAATCACCACAAATCATACCTTTTTTATGCGGGAGCCCAGGCATTTTTCTTATCTCATGGAAAAGGTTTTGCCTGAATTGAAAAGCGAAGTAAAAAACAAGGACTTAAGAATCTGGAGCGCCGGATGTTCTTCGGGAGAAGAGCCATACACCATCGCCTTTATTATTGATGAGTTCTTTGGCAAAGAAAAAGCCCTGTGGGATACAAAAATACTTGCGACCGATATTTCCAGCAAAGTGTTAGAGAATGCAACAAAGGGTATTTACAGCAGTGAATCGGTGGGAAAACTGCCTTCCGGCTGGCTTCTTAAGTATTTTAAGACAAATGGATCCGATTATGAGGTTGTAGACAAAATAAAAAATGAAGTAATTTTCAGAAAATTCAATCTAATGGACAAAACCTTTCCTTTCAAAAAGAGATTTCATATAATATTCTGCAGGAACGTCATGATTTATTTCGACAAGCAGACAAAGATAGAGCTGGTGAATAAGTTTTATGACCTGACCGAACCCGGGGGGTATTTGTTCATAGGACACTCGGAGTCACTTGATCGCGAAGAGACGAGGTACAAGTATGTATTGCCTGCAGTATACAGAAAGGAATAGCAGGGATATGGGAAAAATCAGAGTTCTGGTCATCGATGACAGCATCGTATTCAGAGAGTTGCTGTCAAGAGGAATTTCATTGGATAAAGATATCGAAGTCGTTGCAACAGCCAAAGATCCATTTGAAGCCAGGGACAAAATAATCAAACATGAACCCGATGTAGTGACATGCGATATCAATATGCCGAAAATGAACGGAATAGAGTTTGTGAGAAGGCTGATGCCCCAGTATCCTTTGCCTGTTATTGTAGTAAGCGCGGTAAGCGATGCCGTGTTCAGCGCCATGAATGCAGGAGCAGTTGATTTTGTGGCAAAGCCTGATGTAAGATCAGCCGGAAATATGGAAACTTTTATCAACGAAATGATAATAAAGATCAAAACAGCTTCTGTTGCCAATGTATCCCGCCGGAAAATGACAGCGGATTTACATAGGGTCGCAGAAGTAACCAAAATAGAAACCGACAGGAGAATAATAGCCATCGGTGCATCGACCGGAGGGACGGAAGCCATATTCAGAATCCTGAGCTCGCTGTCGCCAAGTGTTCCGGGGATCGTTATCGTGCAGCATATACCGCCGGGTTTCTCAAAAATGTTTGCCGACAGGCTGGATTACTCAACAGAGTTTGAAGTAAAAGAAGCAAAAACAGGCGATTTCGTTGAAAACGGAAAAGTACTGCTGGCTCCCGGTGATAACCATATGAAGATCAAAAAGGCAGGAGACAGGTACAAGGTCGAATGTTTCCAGGGAGATAAAGTCAACGGACATTGCCCATCGGTGGATGTGCTGTTCGAATCGGTTGCAAGGGAAGCGGGCAATCATGCTGTTGGCGTGATCCTTACAGGGATGGGCTATGACGGGGCAAAAGGCCTGTTGACCATGAGAAGGAAGGGTGCCAGAACCATAGGGCAGGATGAGAAATCATCGGTCGTATATGGAATGCCCAAGGTTGCATATGATGTTGGCGCTGTTGAAAGACAGGCGTCTCTGGATGATATACCGAAGTTGATCTGTTCGATACTCACAGGAAGGTAATGTATATGGAAAGAATCGTAGGAATAGGAGATTATGCGATATCAGATAAAGAGGATGACATTATAAAAACTATTGCGCTGGGAAGTTGTGTTGCAGTCACAGTCTTCAGCCCGTCAAGGAAAGTTGCCGGAATGGTGCATATAGCATTGCCCTTCTCTGTCCTGCCCAATGAGGACAGAGCAAAGCCCTGTTATTATGCAGAATCGGCAGTGCCTTTCCTGATAAATAAGATCTGCAGAGAGTATAATTGTCTGAAAACAGACCTGAGTATCAATGTTATCGGTGGGGCTGTATCCATCAGAAAAGATGATTTGTTCAGGATAGGGCAAAGGAATGTAGAGGTCGTCAGGCAAAAATTGAGAGAGTTGGATCTGCCGTATGATGATTCGGAAACAGGTGGCACATGCAGCAGAACTTTGACGATGGAGGTTTCATCGGGGAAAATAAGGATAGACTCACGACCCATGATCATCTGACCGGCACAAAAAGATATCCGGAGTGTATGAGTTGGAAAAGAAAATAAGGGTATTGTTCGCAACGAAAACAGAAGAAAATATGAGCCGTCTTTCAGGATTTATCAGGGCTGCCGGATATACGGGCCAGAATATATATGTAAATGCAGAACAGTTTTTGGTTTCTGATTTTACATATGATTGTGATGCTATTATTCTTGATTGCACCGAAGTCGATCTTACTGAAAAAGTAAGATCCCGGATAACTTCATCAGTAAGAATGAATGCAGGAATACCCTTTGTATTGGTCGTAAAAGGAGAAGAGCAGGTCAAATGTTTTGACAATGAAGATCTTGTCTGTTTCGAGGTGATCCCCTCATATGATATCGATATATTGATATATTTGATAAGGCGTCTTCTGTCTGAAGCAGTCATATACAAAAAACTTCTGGCAGCAAAAAATGAACACGGGAGAGAAAAGGAGCGGCTTGTCACCACACTTGCAAGCATAGGGGACGGAGTGATCACCACCGATATAGAGGGCAATATCACTTTTATGAACCGGGTAGCTGAGGATCTGACAGGCTGGAGCATCAGGGAAGCCAAAGGGAAATCCATAGATACGGTTTTCAAAATCATTGACAAAACCACGAATGCCCCGATGGAGAGCCCGTTTCTGACCACTATAGAGACAGGGGAGAAATATGGGCTGAGACGATCTACCGTTCTGGTTTCAAAAAACGGAAATGAATTTTTTGTCTCGGCAAGCAGCTCACCCATTAGAGACATCAAAGGGAATATCACAGGTCTGGTAGCTGTCTTCAGGGATATTACCAGACATAAGATGCTTGAAGACAGTCTCATCAAATCAAAGGATTACTATCTGACACTTTTTGAGAACTTTCCGGCTTTGATCTGGAGGGCTGATACGGACAGAACATTCAATTACTTCAATAAAATGTGGCTTGATTTTACCGGCCGGACACTGGAGCAGGAGAAAGGTAGCGGATGGATCGAAGGCGCCCATCCCGAAGATGTTCAAATGATACTGAAAGTTTTTAATGACGCGTTTGAAGAAAGAAGATCATTTGAAACTGAGTATAGGCTCAGGAATAAAAACGGGCAATACAGATGGATACTCAGCATCGGAAGACCGTTTTATGATCTGGAAAATCAATTCTCGGGATTTATCGGGGCATGCTTCGATATAACCGAAAGGAAGATCGCAGAAGAGGGACTGAGCCGGTATCAGCTTTTATCCAGGAAAGCCAACGACATAATTTTGTTTGCAGATATCGACGGTTTTGTCATAGAAGCAAATGATGCCGCCATTCATGCATTTGGCTACAGGAAAGAAGACATTTTGGGAAGATCGATCTTTTATCTGATAAATCCCGATCCGAACCTGCCGATCGGAACGCCGTCATATAATACAGATGCAGGGGGCATATATTATGAGGCTACGGCATACAGGAACGATGGCAGTACATTTGCTGCCGAAGTAAGCATGCAGGCTACTGAAATAGGCAACAGCAAAGTGCTTATGGCCATCCTCCGTGATACCACCGAAAGAAAGAGGATCAATGAAGAGCTGAAAAGGGCAAAGGAAAAAGCTGAAGCGGCCAACCGTGCCAAAAGTGAATTCCTTGCAAATATGAGTCATGAGATACGTACTCCGCTGAACGGTATTACAGGCATGATAGACCTGACCCTGCTCACTGATCTGACAGAAGAGCAGAAGGATAATCTGTCGACAGCCAAAGAATGCGCGCTTGCCTTGCTGAACCTGATAAACGACATACTGGATATCGCAAAGATAGAAGCCGGCAAGCTGTCCATTGAAAACATAAATTTCAGCGTGGCTGAACTGGTCGGACAGGCAGTCAAACCTCATATTCTGAAAGCCAGAGAAAAAGGTCTGGAATTCAGATACAAGGTTGACGACAGGATACCGCAAACATTGAGCGGTGATCCTAACAGGCTGAAACAAGTGATCAACAATCTACTGAGCAATGCCATCAAATTTACCGATTCGGGAGAGGTAAAGCTTGAGGCAAACATGGTTTCCGGTGATGATTATAATGTAATAATTGGGTTTAAGGTATCTGATACAGGCATCGGGATCACTGATGAAGATATGAAGAAGCTTTTCATATCGTTTACCCAGATCGACAGTTCCCAGACAAGGAAACATGGAGGAACAGGTCTGGGACTGTCCATATCAAAGCAGCTGGTTGAAAAAATGGGAGGATCTATATGGGCAGAAAGTGTAAAAGGAAAAGGAAGCTCTTTTTATTTCACCGTAAAGCTTGGAGTTGGTCATTTAACTGAAGATATATTCGGTGATACACTTCCGGTCAATGATACCCGGGGATCTCTGGAGATCCTGCTGGCTGAGGATGATAAAGTCAATCAGACAGTCATTGCCCGCATGATCAGAGAAGCCGGACATAACATTACCATAGCAGATAACGGAAAGGAAGCTCTTGAGGTTTTAAACAGCAGGCAAATAGATGTTGTACTGATGGATATTCAGATGCCTGAGATGGATGGCATCGAAACGACCCGGAGAATAAGGGAAGCGGAAGCAGGTACCAGCAAACATATCCCTATTATCGCCGTTACTGCGTATGCTCTTAAGGGTGATAAAGAAAAATTTCTTTCCCTTGGTATGGATGCGTATATATCTAAGCCTATCAGAATGGATGCTTTACTTGACATCATCAAAGAGGCAGTTGAAAAACCGGTGATCAGGGAATACCGATCGGTTGTTCCGGAAGGTGATGGGATCAATACATCAGAGAAAAATGATACCGACAGCTTCATTATTGAATATGCAAACAGAGCCGGGCCAGTATTGGTGGAAATCAAAGAAAACATGGATAAGCTGGAATATTGGTATGAGAAACTGAATCAGGCCGAAATAGAGAAATATACGCTCAAGATAAAAAAACTGGCAGCCGAATCAGGCATTACCCAGTTAAAAAGTTCAATATTCAAAGCCCTGCTTGCGGCAAGAAGAGGTGATACAGACGGGTCCTTCATCAGCTTCAGCAAGGCACGGAAAGAATTTCTGGAATATATGGATGGTATAGACCAGATGAAAATAAACAGCGAAGGGAGAATTGATGGTGAGGATACTCATAGCGGAGGATGATCTGGCGAGCAGAAAGGTTATTTCCAAATTTCTTTCGAACTATGGAGAATGCGATATAACCATTGATGGTATTGAGGCTTTGGAGGCCTTCATGATGGCCTGGGATGAAGGACGGCCATATGATTTGATTTGTCTGGATATAATGATGCCCGAACTGGATGGTATCAAAACGTTGAAAGCCATCAGGGATATCGAGACCCAGAAAGGACTGAAAGAAGATAAACGGGCAAAAATAATCATGACTACGGCTTTGAATGACAAAGACAGTGTAATGAATGCTTTTGAGACAGGATGCGAAGCTTACGCCGCAAAACCTCTCAATATGGACAAGCTGGCCGAGGTAATGAAAAAGCTGAACCTGATACGGTGATTCGGTTGTATGAAAACATTGCTGAATAAGATGCGCCTGAACCGGAAAATGTAGCATAAAATCGATGTATCGAAGTGATAATGATCGGAGGAATATTGGATGAGCAAGATCCTGATAGCTGATGATGAAAAAGCACTGAGGCTTCTCATAGCCGGAACACTGGAAATAGGAGATTACGATATACTGGAAGCTGATAACGGGATCCAGGCATTGGAAACAGTGGAACGCGAAAGGCCTGATCTGGTGATACTGGATGTCATGATGCCCGGAATGACGGGCTATGAAGTATGCAGGTACATAAAATCCGATCCTGATTTACAGGATATCAAGGTACTGATTTTGACAGCCAAAGGTCAGCAAAGCGAAAAAGAAGCAGCCTGGGAGGCATTGGCCGACCATTACCTGGCCAAACCGTTCAGCCCGGTAGAACTTCTGTCTAGGGTTGAAGAAATCATGAAAAAGACCTGAAGCAGGCTTTACAGACAGGTTACTGAGTATATTGGGGGGACATGATGAGAAAGGCAATCGTTCTGCTGATTTTGATTATGACATTTTTGTCAGGTTTGGCGTCGGCATATGCGATTACAGATAAAGATATAGATTTTTACAAACTGTTTGAAAATCATGGGTCGATAATGCTGCTGATAGATCCGCAAACGGGTGAGATCAGGCATGCGAATAAAGCAGCGTCGGATTATTACGGGTATTCGGTAGAACAGCTTAAGTCCATGAAGATCAGTGACATAAATATATTGTCTGAAAATGAAGTTATAAATGAAATGCAGGCTGCGGTGGCAGAGCAGAGGGAACACTTCATATTCCGGCACAGACTTGCCAGTGGGGAGATCAGAACGGTCGAAGTGTATTCGTGCCCTCATGCTGCTGACGATAAAAAGATTCTCTTCTCAACTGTATACGACATAACTGAAAAAGTCCGGCTGGCAGAAAAAAACAAGATCCTGTTCATATCTTTGCTTGTCATCCTTATGGGTGTGATAGTTATCATAGGATTCTTTACATTGCTCCTTTTCAGGAACAAAAAACGTCTGGTGGAATCAAACGACCTTCTGAAAGAGACCAACAGACTGCTGCATGAAAAACAATATTCACTGGAAGAGCAAAATACCGTTATTAAAGGGCTCAACTCACAGCTGGAAGATGACAATGAGAGGATCCAGCAGCAGAAAGAAATTCTGCAGGCTATTATTGACTCTTTCGGAGCAGGCATTATAATGGTTGATACGGAAGGGAATATCTCTTTTATAAACGAAGCATGGAGGGATCTTTTCAGCTATTTGGACATAAGCGACGGATTGAACAGAAAATTCTATATCAGCAATATGGGATACGACACCAAAACGTTTTTTCAGAAAATGATGACCGGAATAGAAAATGGCAATGAAACAGTCGATAAGTTGATAGAGCTTACCAAAGATAAAGAAAGCAGGTTTTGCGCAGATCTGGAGCAGACAAAACCCGTCAGGCGATTTCTCAACCTGTATTCAAACCCCTGTATCAGCTATAAAAATCATAATTTCGGAAGAGTGTTCGTCTTCAGGGATGTTTCCCATCAAAAAGAAGTCGAAAAGCTGAAAATGGATCTCATCAACACTGTCAGCCATGAACTTAAGACCCCCATGAGCAGCGTTCTGGGTTTTTCAGAACTGCTCTTGACACGCAAGTTGTCTGAAGAACGAAGTATGGAATATATAAGAACGATCAATACCGAAGCAAGAAGACTCACAAACCTTATAAACGATTTTCTCGACATGCAGAGAATGGAAAGCGGCAGACAGATCTTCAACAAAAAGCTGAATTCTGTTGACGATATTATCAAAGATGCAATAAGGCTGTTCGATGGCGAAGACAATAAATACCGCATCATATATAAGAAGGAAATGGATTCATCACCCCTGATCTTTTGTGACAGGGATAAAATACTTCAGGTGATGGCAAATATACTGTCAAACGCTGTCAAATATTCACCGGAAGGCGGAGAAATACATATTGACCTTACCGGAGACAGAGGAAGGATAATGGTGACCGTAAAAGACCAGGGATTGGGTATCCCTGAGAATGCGATGGACAAGCTATTCAACAGGTTTTATCGCATTGACAGTGACGACCGCAGGAACATAGGCGGAACAGGTCTTGGACTTGCGATAAGCAAGGAGATCATCAGGGCGCACGGCGGGCAGATCGGAGTCGATTCGGTATACGGGAAAGGAAGCTCCTTCTACTTCATCCTTCCATGTTCAGAAGGCAGCATGGCCGGAGAGACCGAAGATGACTCATATTCAAGGGGAAAAGACGAAAGCGGATCATAGAAAAAGATGAAGGATCGAAGGAAAATGATATAAAAGATATTTTTATGTATGATGAAAGCATTACTGACGATATTCTGGATATTTTAAAAAGGAAGGGAATAGATGCCAGACATGTTGAACGATCAGGGTACACGCTGATCATAACATTAGAGAGGAGATCATAACTTGACGATAGATGATAAGCAAACTGAAAGATTAATGACAGCGGCACAGAAAGTTTTCTTCACTGAGCTTAGAGAAAAAGTCAGAAAAATGAAATCTCTGTTGAGCCAAAACGGGTTGCTTGGCAAAGCGGAGACCGGAGAGCTGAGAAGGTTTTTCCATTCCATCAAAGGCACTGCTTCGACTCTGGGACTCGGCAGTATTTACGGGATCGGCGACAAGTGGGAAGAGGAACTTGACCGGACAGGAGACGACGGATTGGACAGCTCTGCGGTCAGTGATATATTTGCCGTGCTGGAGGAAATCGAAAAGCTGGCTTACAGCTTTGAAGAAAAAGAAAGCGTATCGGATGATATGGCTGAATGTGCGGATTATGTAAATACTCAGGTGAGAGGTAAAATATTGATCATAGATGATGATACAGCAGTATTGAAGCTTCTGGAAAACGCCTTTACCCTGGAAGGCTATAAAGTATATATTTGTGACGATTCTGTCGCGGCTATGGAAAACATTGCCGCCATAAAGCCCAACATAATCATTCTGGACATCATGATGCCTGAAATGAACGGTTATGAGATCCTGGAGAAAATCAGATCAAAACCGGAATATGCTGATATCTACATCATCATACTCAGCAGCAAAAGCGATGTCGCAGACAGGATACAAGGCATAAAGGCAGGGGCTGATGATTATATAACAAAACCGTTTGCCATCGGTGAAGCCATAGCCAGAGTAGAAATGATCATGAGAAGATCGAAATATTATAAGGAAAAGCTTCTGAAAGACTGCCTCACAGGGGCGTATTCAAGATATTATTTCAATCTTAGGATATCGGAGGAAACCGAAAGATACAGGCGGAGCGGAACCATATTTTCGATCGCTCTTCTGGATATGGATCATTACAAGGAGATCAACGACCAGTTCGGGCATTATGCCGGAGATCTTGTCCTGAAGGAGCTTGCAGCTTTCATAGGGAGAAATATCAGAAAAAGCGACAGTATTTACAGATATGGAGGAGATGAGTTCATAATAATCTTCCCGGGTACTGACTGCAACAAAGCATATGAGATCATTGAAAGGCTGCGAAAGGAATTCGTGAACAAGCCTGTCTCCATCAACGGTAAAGAATTATATGTCACGTTCAGTGCGGGCATAAAGCAGATAACAGGTAAAGAAAAAAGTGTTGAGCAACTGGTGATCGATGCTGACAAAGCGATGTATCAGGCGAAAAAAAGCGGCAGAAACAAAGTTATGATCTATGAGGAGGAAATGGGTTTTCAGAACCGGAGCAAAACTTTGCTCATAGTCGATGATGAAAACACGATTCTGAAGCTTTTGAAAGACAAATTCACAAATATCGGGTACAATGTCGTCACGGCTGAAGACGGAAAAAGCGCAGTATCCATCGTAGGGAAGATCCGTCCCGATGTGATCCTGCTGGACCTGGTATTGCCTGATATGGACGGGCTGGAGGTTTGCAAACAGATCAGAGAGAAGGTCGGGGAGCATCCCACCAGGATCATCGTGTTATCAGGAAGGAAAGAAAAAGAATGCATTGAAAAAATGAAAAATTGCGGCACGATAGATTATATAACCAAACCATTCCTGATAGAAGATCTCGAGGCAAGAGTATTAAAGGCACTAAATAATTAGTGAAGATATTTTTACAGTTTTTCGTATATCAACTTATCAAAAGGTCAGGACCGGCCGAATGGAGATTCTCCTTCGGTCGGTTATTATAACGCAGTAAATTTGGTATATTGCTGTTGAAACTTATGGTATAATTCTAGTTAATATTTGTAATTTACAGTTTATCAGCTCAATATAAATGACAAACCGGAGGATCAGCACGATGGACTCACTTAAGATAGGCATACCCCTGGAGGGATTTGCTGGTTTTTGCAGAACAGCGGCAGCAGATGGAGCGGTCTTGTTGAAGAATGAAGACGACGTTTTGCCTTTGAAAGATAACGAGAGAATTTCGATTTTTGGCAGATGCCAGATTGACTATTATCGATGCGGAACAGGCTCGGGAGGAAGAGTCAATGTGGAGTATACCACAAATCTGCTGGACGGGCTCCGCTCAAAACCTAATATAAAGGTCAATGAGGATCTGGCCGGAATCTATGAAACCTGGATAAAAGAAAATCCTTTCGATGACGGCGGCGGAGGCTGGGCAGCCGAGCCCTGGTATCAGGAAGAAATGTCTTTGTCTGACAGTGTGGTGAAGGAGGCAAAAAGCAGATCGGACAAGGCAATCGTCGTCATTGGCAGGACCGCCGGAGAAGATAAGGATAACATGAATGAGGAAGGCAGCTATCTTCTTACAAAGGCTGAGCAGGACATGCTGAAGGTAGTCTGCAGGTATTTCGATAAGGTGATACTTGTCCTCAATGTTTCCAACATAATGGATATAAGCTGGATAGAAAATCAGGACTATAAATGCATAAAGAGCGTCCTTATAACATGGCAGGGCGGTATGGAAGGCGGGAACGCGGCTGCCGATGTTTTGGTAGGTGACGTCACTCCAAGCGGAAAGCTGACTGATACCATTGCTTATTCAATTGACTACTATCCTTCGACAATAAACTACGGCGGTGAATCAAGGAATGTCTATCAGGAAGATATCTATGTAGGCTACAGGTACTTCGAGACGTTCTGCCCTGAAAAGGTTCAGTATGAATTCGGGTTTGGACTGTCCTACACCGATTTTGAGATCAATTGCTCCGAAGCCAGTCTGAAAACCCTGGATGACGGTGAAGAATATATCGAGATAAATGCCACAGTTACGAACACGGGAACCCGGTACCCGGGGAAAGAAGTGGTTCAGGTTTACTTCGAGGCTCCGCAGGGCAGATTGGGAAGACCAAAGCGGATCCTCGCCGCATTCAGCAAGTCAAGGCTTCTCGCTCCCGGAGAATCCCAAACGTTGACTATAAGTTTTCCTGTCAGACAGATGGCTGCCTACGATGATGGCGGTTATACAGGCAATGTCTCATGCTACGTGCTGGAGAGCGGAGAGTACTTTTTTTACGCAGGCAACAGTGTCAGGAATGCCGTGAGGATACCTGTCGAAGGCCGGGACTGTCTTTTCATCCCGGAGCTTCGGGTCGTAGAGCGGCTTGAAGAGGCATTGAAGCCGGTCGAACCCTTCAAAAGGATGAAGCCAGGCAGGAAAAAAGAAGACGGGACCTATGAATTAACTTATGAAGATGTGCCCACAAGACAGGTATCCATCGCCGGGCGCATAGAAAAAAATCTTCCGGAGGCTATTCCCCAGACCGGTGACAAGGGCTATAAGTTAAGAGACGTATTTGATAAAAAGGTTTCGATGGAAGACTTTGTCGCGCAGCTTTCGGACGAGGATCTTGCCGCACTGGTAAGAGGAGAGGGCCCCGGAAGCATCTGGGTGACACCCGGAACTACAAGCGCTTTCGGAGGAGTCACAGACAGCCTGCTTAAATTTGGCATCCCAATAGCCTGCACGGCAGACGGCCCTTCAGGGCTCAGAATGGAAAGCGGGCATAAAGCCACCTTGCTCCCCATTGGCACTCTGCTTGCAGCGACATGGGATACGCATCTGATGGAAGAGCTGTATACCATGGAGGGCAAGGAACTGGTGAGAAACGGGATCGACATAGTGCTGGGACCCGGGCTCAATATCAGACGCAATCCGCTTAACGGACGGAATTTTGAATACTTTTCCGAGGATCCGCTTATATCCGGATCCTTTGCAGCGGCTGCTGTCCGCGGTATTATGAAAGGCGGTTCGAATGCGACATTAAAGCATTTTGCCTGCAATAATCAGGAAAAATATCGGACGAAGGTAAATGCTGTCGTTTCTGAAAGGGCATTGCGGGAAATTTATCTCAAAAGCTTTGAAATAGCTGTCAGACTAGGCGGAGCCAATGGAGTCATGACCTCATACAACCCCATAAACGGGCATTGGTCGGCTTCGAACTACGATCTCAATACAACGATACTTCGTAATGAATGGGGATTTAAAGGCATTGTCATGACCGACTGGTGGGCTATGATGAACGACTGTATCAACGGAGGACCTGCAAGTACAAGAAATACCGCCTCCATGGTCAGGGCACAGAACGATCTTTATATGGTCGTCAGCAATTACGGAGCTGAGGTGAATTCAGGGAACGACAATACTGTTGAATCCCTGGAGAACGGTTCTTTAACAAGAGGTGAGCTGCAGCGCTGCGCTATCAATATACTGAACTTTTTGATGCAGACTCCGGTATTCAGAAGAGGACATATTTTCAATGAAACTGCTGTAAGATTTGAGGCCGGAGAGACAGTATCAACCAGACCTGCACACGAACTTGAGAAGGATCCGAAAATTGTCATTTCGGGTGGAACAGCCGTATTCAGAGTATCATGCGAAGGAGAGTACAGAGTTTTCGTAAAGATCATGTCTCCGCAAAGCAGAGTGGCACAATCGTCATGCAATATCATACTGAACGGCAAGCATATGACGACTGTCCAAACCAGCGGTACGGAGGGAAAATGGGTCAACCGGAAGCTTATGAAGGTTTATCTGGAAGAAGGCATATATGAACTCAGGGTCGAGTCAATAAAACAGGGCATGGAAATAGATTGGATTGAGTTCAGAAAATTATAGTATCATGTATCCGTAAGCTTATTATTATCACGCCGAAAGGCGCGGGTCAGGAGGAAAATATATGGTCGGTTCTTCTACAATAATTGCGCTTGTTATAGCAACAGTGATGTGCTTTCTGTTTCCCCCGGCATTTGCGACCTACTTCAAAATAAAGCATAAAATCAGCCTGAAACCTGTTTTTACAGGTGTTTCGGTGTTTATCCTCTTTGTTCTTGTGTTTGAACAGATAATGCATTATTTTGTACTCCAAAAAGGTCTTATCACAAACACCATAGTTCTTGCGATTTATGGCGCACTGGCGGCGGGAGTGTTTGAAGAAGGCGGAAGGCTTCTAGCCTTTTCAACGTTACTCAAAAACAATAGCCAATGGAAGGACGGAATAGCTTACGGAATAGGGCATGGAGGAATTGAAACCATTTTGATAGGCGGTTTTTCATATCTGACAAATCTGATATACAGCAATCTGATCAACAGCGGCATGTTCGACACGGTCTTCGGCTCCCAGTTATCTGAAGAACAGCTTTCCCAGATAAATGATCTTAAGGAAGCATTGCTGGGGCTGTCAGGGACAACAGTCATAATCGGGATGCTTGAGCGTTTTTTTGCCTTCGGGATACAGATAGCTCTTACGCTCATCGTTTTATATGCAATCAGAAAGCAGAAGCACATATACGTTCTGATTGCCGTATTGCTGCATGCATTGGTCGATTTTCCCGCAGCTCTTTTCCAGATGGGAATACTGAACCTGTATGCTGTTGAGAGTATCGCATTTGTCCTGTTTATTGCTTCAGTGGTCTTTATTGTAAGAAGCAGAAAACTTTTCAATGAATCGGAGCCAAGAGGAACGGAGATATGAGCCGGAAAAAACGGGTTATAATTGTAGGCGGAGGAGCGGCGGGAATGATGGCCGCGATTTCAGCTGCAAGAAATGGAGCCCATGTGACCATACTGGAGAAAAATCCGAGAGTAGGTAAAAAGATACTCGCTACCGGAAACGGACGGTGCAATTTTACCAATGTCAATGTCGGGCATGGCTGCTACTTCGGCGAAAATCCAGGTTTTGTCCTAAAAGCTTTATCAGGATTCAATGTATCCGATACGATCAGTTTTTTTGAGAAACTGGGGATCCAGCATAAAGTTGAGGAAATGGGCAAGGTGTTTCCCATGTCCGATCAGGCATCCAGCATCCTTGACGTATTTCTTTATGAGCTGAACCGCCTGGGAGTCGATATAATATGCGATTCCGACGTGGTCGACATAATGACTGAGAAAGGCTCGTTCGTTTTGAAAACCAGAAATGGAAGCGTATACAGAGGGGATAGCGTTGTTCTTGCCCCCGGCGGAAAGGCCATGCCGTCTTCCGGTTCAGACGGATACGGTTATGATCTGGCTTTGAAACTGGGTCACACTATGACCGATATTTTTCCAGCACTGGTCCAGCTTATGCTGGAAGGTGACTTTTTTAAGCGAATCGACGGTGTGAAATTTGTAGGAACGGCTGAAATAATAGACAATAACAAACCGGTTGTTAAAGACAGGGGCGATATACTGTTCACAAACTATGGGGTTTCGGGTCCTCCTGTACTTCAGATAAGCAGAAAAGCGGGAGAACTTCTTAACAGTGGAAAAAAAGCGATTTTAAGGATCAGTATACTCGACACGATGTCTGAGGAAGAGGTGTCAGATCTTATTGACAGACGTTTTAAGGCTGACCCGGACAAGACAGTGGAATTCAGTTTTGTAGGGCTTATAAACAAAAGGCTTATTCCGGTGATCCTGCAGCAGGCGGGGATAAGCGATCTGAAACGACCGGTTTCGGGAATAACACCAAAGGAGAGGGGAAGGATCGCACGTATCCTTACCGGCTGGCGGTTCAGCATAAGGGGGACCAAAAGCTGGCCCAGCGCCCAGGTGACTGCCGGGGGAATCAGGACCAGGGAGATAGATGAGAACACCATGGAATCGCTTTTGGTCAAAGGACTTTATTTTGCGGGTGAAATAATGGATGTGGACGGAATGTGCGGAGGTTTCAACCTCCAATGGGCATGGACCTCAGGTTATATTGCCGGCTGCAGCGCCGCAAAATGAGTATATGCGGAGATTCTTGCGCCTGCCTGAGCAGGTATGAGTGAAAACTTCTGTCCCTGTACTCATCAGGAAGGAAATGCTTATGATAAGGCTTTCGAACATAAGGATAAGAATAAAGAATATAAATGCGGAAAATGAGAATGAGGTTCTGAAAAATATAATCCTTGAAAAGTTGAGAATAAAGGAAAAAGATTTATTTAGCTTCAGGATCTCCAAAAAGTCGACGGACGCCAGGAAAAAAGCAGAGATTTACCTTGTTTATACACTGGATGCTGAGGTCAGCAATGAAGAACGTGTATTAAGCAAAAATCAGAGTAATGATATTTTTCCCGCGCCTTCCTTGATCCGTCCCAGGATCAGGTTTGGAAACGAGAAGCTTCACTTTCGGCCTGTTGTGGTCGGTATGGGACCAACTGGGATATTTGCCGCTCTGAACCTTGCCATAAACGGATACAGACCTATTGTCCTTGAAAGAGGGGAAGATGTGGATTCCCGCACGGAGAAGATCAATGCATTCTGGAACGGCGGCAAGCTGGATACCGAAAGTAATGTGCAGTTCGGCGAAGGGGGAGCGGGCACATTTTCGGATGGAAAACTTACGACCTTGATAAACGATCCGAGATGCAGCCTTGTACTCGAGGAATTTGTCAATGCCGGAGCGCCGCAGGAGATTTTATATAAAAGCAAACCGCATATAGGTACCGATCTTTTGAGGTCTGTTGTCAAAAATCTGAGAAAAACCATCATTGCTTATGGCGGCGATGTAAGATTCAGATCAAGAGTTACGGATTTCATAATCAGGGATGGGAAAATCACGGGTATTGAGATCAATGGGGAAGAGATACTGGACTGCAACGTGGTGATACTTGCCATCGGACACAGCGCAAGAGACACTTTCGAGGTTCTCAGCAATAAAGGTGTGGAAATGTGCAGGAAGCCATTTTCCATAGGAGTCAGGATCGAGCATCCCCAGGAGGTCATAGACAGGGCACAATACGGAAAATATGCGGGAAATGCCATGCTGGGAGCGGCAGATTATAAACTGGCATATCATGCCGATAACGGAAGATCTGCCTATACCTTCTGCATGTGTCCGGGAGGATATGTGGTGGCGGCGGCATCGGAAGAGAGACAGGTTGTCACAAACGGGATGAGTGAATTTAAAAGGGATGGAGCCAATGCGAATTCGGCTTTACTGGTCAGCGTCGGTCCGGAGGATTTTCCGGGGCAGCATCCTCTGGCAGGTGTGGAGTTTCAAAGAAAATGGGAACAGCTGGCGTTCCAGCTCGGAGGTTCGGATTACAGAGCCCCTGTCCAGCTTATCGAGGACTTTCTCAATGACCGCACAAGCACCGGTTTCGGCTCAGTCAGGCCTACCTACAAACCGGGCGTATCTTTTGCTCCAATAAAGGATTGTCTGCCTAAATATGTCATTGAAACGATGAAGAAGGCTATAGTATATTTTGATACAAAAATAAAAGGCTTTGCCATGCCGGACGGCATATTGACCGGTGTTGAAACCAGAAGCTCTTCCCCTGTCAGGATACTCAGGGATACTGACTGCATTTCCAATATAAAGGGTTTATATCCGGCAGGCGAAGGTGCGGGCTATGCGGGAGGAATAATGTCCTCAGCCGTAGACGGTCTGAAAGCTTCGGAAAAAGTGATGGAAAAGTATTCGCCTCTTAAATAATTCCTGAACCGCATCAATCTGTTTATTCTTATATTATTGAATGCATGTCGTTTTTCCTGTGTGTAGAAATTATGGAATATCATTTATTTTACCTTCAATAAAAGGTATAATATTCCTGGATGGAGGTGCAGAAATGAATAAATCAAGAAGAGTGTGTGCATTAATATACGCATTTTTAATTCTTTTCACAGGTTGTTCCCGCCTTGACGAGATTGACAGGTCTACTGATGAGAAGCCTATATATAACGACGAGGATAAAGAAAGCATATCTTCACAGGCTGATCCGGATGATGAACAGGGGACAAAAGGGAGCGGGAAAAAGCAGAATGATTCAGATCCGGAAGCAAGAAACCATATCGTAGCTCTTGCTGAAAAATATATAGAGGAGTATTACAAATTACTTCCATCTGAGGAGAAGAGTATCATAGAGCTCGTAAAGTCAGGCAAAGGCATTGCCATAGATGGTTTGAAAGATGCAAGTAATGTTTCAGCCGCAGCCGTTTTTCTTTCAGCTACCGCATCATCCCAATATCTTCCGGTCATACTGTCTGCCGGAGCAGTTATAGAAGCTCCTGAAAATGCGGTGATTGTAAATAATTTCGGAACTATGGTACGGAATTTAAAGCAAATAGATGATTCACTTACCATACTTTTATATGCAAAGAGCCTTGAGAGTGAATCACCTATGATCCTTACCAATCTGGGACATTCATATCTGGACAAAGGAGAAACTGATAAAGCGGAAGAATGCTACCTTAAGGCATTGGAATTGGATCCTGATTTTGGTTCAGCCCATGAAGGCATGGCCTATGTATATATAAAAAGGGCGGATGGACAAAAAGCAATAAATGAAATCGTAGAAGCTGCAAAGAGGGGATATTCCCCAATGCTGAGAGCCGCTTACAAAGCTGCAAAGAAAGCGGGAGGAGTTATTGACATACCGCCTTGGGATAAGCTACTGAACAATGATCCGGAAAGCTCCGACAGCGAAAGTGAGGAAGAGAACCAGACACAAAACGATATGCTGATATTGCCCGATTTGCCGAAATGGGAGAGCAGAGGTGCTTTTATAGCCACTCTTCCTAATCTGAGTAAATTGATTGAAGATTCTATGCAAAAGGGCATGTTAGACGCCATAGTATTTGCCGTCACTTATCATCCTGAAGACTTGGAGGAAGCATTCGGTGAAGAAGGCTTCGGGGATTATGAAGACTACGATGGATACTATGAAGATGAAGAAGACGCTGATATGGATGACATTGCAAGTATTGAGCTCATGCCTTCTTATGGTCAGAAGCTTTTCATGCTTGAACTGGTCAATGATTATTTCGCAGAAAAAATAAATCAGGCATATAACAGGACCTTATCCAAACGAATACAGATCGATGATGCATATCAAAAAGACATAGATTCCATAAAAGAGAGCGCCAAGTTCAAAAGTATGGAGAAAAAGATAATGGAAAATGATATTGGCGGAGCAAAAGCGCTGGGCAAGGAGATCAATAAAATGTCAGCCCAGATGGCGGATACTCATTTTTATGCGTGGCGTGATATAACCTTACAAAACTATAATGAAATCAAGGATCTTTTGTATGAATACTGGAAGATCTCCGATCAGGTAACGGGCTCGATATATGATCAGGATGTAGTGGATTACATAAATAAGATCCGGGAAATAACAGTATACGCAAGCATACTTCCAATTACTACAGACTTCTCCATGCTGCCGACTACATATGCTCTGGCAGATTATTTAGCTCCCATAGTCGAGCACGATGAAGACTTATCTCAATATAAGGCAGAGCAAATAGGCACTGTTCAGACACCTGAGAAAGAAAAGAAAGAATGTGCCATAAAGGGCAAGAAACTATCAGTCACCATGGGACCTGCATCTTTTGCGGTCACTTGCGACACCTGGGAGTTCGAATTTCTTGAAGGAATAGGAGGGGCAATAAAGCAGAATTTTAAAACTGGCGAAACGGAAATAACAGTTCTGGTTGGAGTAAAAACAGGTGCCGGCACGACAGAATTTTCGGGTAAAACTGGAGTTACAATGAAATTTGATTCAGACGGAAATTTTACCGGTTGGGGAACTACGACCAATGCGGGAGCCAAAGTGGGGATGGGTCCTATTGAAGTATCCGGTAATGTTGGATTTTCCGGAGATGTGGGGTCTATAGGCTCGCCTAACGCCGGCGTTTCTATTGGCACTCATGGAGGTGCTGCAGGTATCGGGACCGAATAATACAGTTTATGTATATGCATGTATAAAACCCCATTGGAAGGCAAGAAACAAAATGGACGTATAGAACAGCGAAGCTATTGCCATTACATAGTTATAATAATTTATTCAATTATTTGTTGACAAAACTATGATAATAGGATAATTTATATTTATACAAAAATATAATGTTTTAATGTATAAGTATTCAATAGTTTAGGAGGCAGCATTTATGAAAAAGATAATATCACTTGTTCTTGTTTCTTTACTTATTGTTGCAGCGCTTGCCGGATGCGGCACCAAAAAAAGCTCAGGGGTAAAGGTTATCGATATCCAGCTGACAGAGGAGGAATATGCTTTCGGTGTTGACAAGAACCAACCGGAGCTGCTTGAAGAGGTAAATAAGTTCATTGCCAAGATAAAATCGGATGGTACATTTGAAAAAATCCTCAATAACAACTTCGGCGACGGAACTCCTCAGCCTGTTACTTCGGCTGAACTTGATTCAGGTAAGGATCAGCTTGTAGTTGCTACAAATGCCGCATTTGAACCGTTTGAATATATGACCGGCGACAAATATTACGGTATAGATATGGAAATAGCCGACCTGCTCGCTAAGCATCTCGGAAAAGAGCTGGTCATAAGCAATATGGAATTTGCGGCTGTTTGCCTTTCGGTCGGTCAAAGCAAAGCGGATATAGCCATGGCTGGACTGTCAATTACTGAAGAAAGAAAAGAATATGTCAACTTTTCTGACAAATATTATGACGCAGCCCAAAAACTCATTGTAAAAGCCGACGATAAAACTTTTGACAATGCTAAGACTGCAGATGATGTAGTTGCCGTTCTGAAGAAATTCGACAAGAATACTAAGATCGGCGTGCAAAACGGAACCACCGGCCAGTTCTATGTTGAGGGAAGCGAAGACTGGGGATTCGAAGGCTACAATGTTACCTGCGTAGGCTATTCATCCGGTTCACTGGCTGTTCA
This sequence comes from Clostridiaceae bacterium, assembly GCA_012840245.1. GTDB lineage: Bacteria > Bacillota > Clostridia > DSM-8532 > DSM-8532 > DTU059. The sequence continues at coordinate 30,817 of DULR01000107.1, read as the reverse complement.
GGATATGCTTAACGGAAACATTGATTTCGTCATCATCGATGAAGCTCCGGCAGAAAGCATCGCCAAGGCGATAAACGCTCTTAACTGATCGATCGATGATATAAAAAAGTAAAATTTCGGAGCTGTCTTTAACGATGGTCATAGCCATTGAATGAATGACTGTGATATACTAAGGACAGCTCTTTTATGTTGAAGGATATGGTATGGGAAATTTTGAGAAGAAGTTAGAAGTTTTTTGGAAAGTATTTTATGAATACGGCGGATATACAAGGGTCCTGACAGGCCTTAGGAACACCATATATATAGCTGTAGCAGGCCTTGTCATAGGAATAATAATAGGTACGATAATAGCGGTTATTGCAGTATTCCCAAAATACAAGAGGCTGCCCAGGATACTTGATGGTATTTGCAAAGTATATGTCGGTTTTTTTAGGGGGTCTCCCATTGTTGTCCAGCTTTTGCTCTTTTATTTTGTCGCGTTGCCGTTGTTTGGGTCAAAAATGCCGTCCCTGAACGTCTGTATGATCGTGTTCGGGCTAAACAGCGGTGCATACGTTTCAGAAATCATGCGAAGCGGAATATTATCGGTCGACCCCGGACAGTTGGAGGCAGCCCGCGCTTTGGGTCTGAGCTATGGGGTTTCAATGATGAAGGTAGTAGTGCCTCAGGCTATAAAAAATATACTTCCGACCCTCGGCAATGAGTTCATAGTACTTATCAAGGAAACATCTGTCGTAAGCTTTGTCGGAGCCGCCGATCTGTATGTGGCATTCAATTACATCGGTACCAACAGCTATGAGTTCATGGTTCCTTACCTTGTCATGGCTCTGATATATATCGTTCTGGTTATGTTTATAGCGATGCTTGTAAAGCTCATGGAAAGGAGCCTCAGAAGAAGTGATAGACGTAATTGACCTGAAGAAACAATATGGCAGCCTTGAAGTGCTCAGGGGCATAACGAACACAATCCGGGAAGGTGAAAAGGTTGCTGTCATAGGCCCTTCCGGAAGCGGGAAAAGTACGTTTCTGCGCTGCCTCAACTGTCTGGAGGATCCTACAAGCGGCCAGATAATATTTGAAGGTGTAGATATTGCCGATATGAAAGTGGACATCAATATCCACCGTCGCCATATGGGAATGGTTTTCCAGCAGTTCAATCTCTTCAACAACAAGACTGTGATCGAAAATATCATGCTGGCTCCTGTCCATATAAAAACTCATGATTTGAGAGTAAAGAAAATAAAAAACTTTTTTATAAAGATCCGCAATCTGTTTGCGAAAAACAAAAAAGAACTCTACGTGATTAACACGACAAAGACAAAGATCAGAGAAGAAGCAAGGGAAAACGCTCTTCGCCTTTTAAGAAGAATAGGCCTTGAGGATAAAGCCAATGTTTATCCCTCTACACTTTCGGGCGGGCAAAAGCAAAGAATTGCTATTATACGCGCCCTTGCCATGAATCCTAAAGTGATGCTGTTTGATGAACCGACTTCAGCCCTGGATCCTGAAATGGTAGGAGAAGTCCTTGATTTGATCAAGCAGGTGGCAGATGAGGGAATGACCATGGTTATAGTGACCCATGAAATGGGCTTTGCAAGAGAGGTCGCAACCAGAGTTCTGTTTATGGATGAGGGAAGGATAGTCGAGGAAAATACTCCGGAAGAGATTTTCAATAATCCGCAGCATCCCAGAACGAAGGAATTCCTGTCAAAGGTTTTATGATTTTTAATGAAAACCGGTCGTAAAACAGGTATAAAAAATTTTCGGTTGAAAAATCCATGTTTTTATGGTATGATATGTAAAAATAAATGCAGGTGGCGTGAACGATGATTTTGAAGTAATCACAAATTTCCGGATAGCAATGTAATAAGCCTGATCATTACAGGCTTTATCATGTTATCGAGATTTGGGGTTACTGGCCATTAATTTGGTCTGTCGGGCATTCCGGTAAATTCATTGTTACGCTATTTTTATGCAAAAAGGCATTCATTCGCCTTTTTGAATTGCGGCATAGATAAACTCCATTCCCGATAGCATGAATCTGCGTTTCGGGATTGGAGTTTTTTTTTCGGCAGGGAGGAATTATGAATGTCGTTGATCAATATATCTAATCTGACCTTTGCCTATGAAGGCACCTATGACAATATTTTCGAAAATGTTTCTTTTCAGATAGATACTGACTGGAAGCTTGGATTTATCGGAAGAAACGGCAGAGGTAAAACCACTTTTCTGAATTTACTGCTCGGCAAATATGAGTACAGCGGAACCATTTCGGCCTCGGTCAGCTTTGAGTATTTTCCCTATGAAGTGCCAGATAAAGAAATGGACACCATTGAAGTGATCGACAATATATATTCCGGTTACGAGCTGTGGGAGCTCAAAAGAGAGCTTTCCCTCATGCAGGTTTATGATGATGTGCTCTACAGGCCATTTAACACCCTCAGCAACGGGGAGAGGACAAAAGTGCTTCTGGCCATACTGTTTTTGAAGGAAAACAGCTTTCTGTTGATAGATGAACCCACCAACCATCTTGATATTTCCGGCAGAGAGACAGTGAGCAATTATCTCAACGGGAAAAAGGGCTTTATTCTGGTATCCCATGACAGGGCATTTCTGGATAACTGCGTGGATCATATACTCTCAATAAACAAAGCCAACATAGAGGTGCAAAAAGGCAATTTTTCTTCCTGGTGGGCAAACAAGCAGGCACAGGACAACTTTGAGCTTAAAGAGAATGAAAAATTAATAAGAGAGATAAGGCATCTGAAAGAAGCCGCCAGGCGCACGGCTGAATGGTCTGACAGAGCTGAAGCAAAGAAGATCGGATTTGACCCGTACAAAGAGGAAAAAAGCTTGGGCCGGCGGCCTATAGAAGGCGCAAAATCAAAAAAGATGATGAAGCGGGCCAAGGCTATCGAGGCAAGACAGCAAAATGCCATCGAGGAAAAATCAAAGCTTCTTAAGAATATCGAAACTGCTGAGGAGCTTAAAATATCTCAATTGCAGTATCACTCAAAGCGTCTGGTTTCATTGGAGGCTGTCTCTGTATTTTATGACCGGAAGAATGCATGCAGCGATATCAGCTTCACCATCGAACAGGGCGACCGAATAGCCCTCCGGGGAAGGAATGGATCAGGAAAGTCAAGCATTATCAGGCTGATATGCGGTGAGGAAATCAGTTATACAGGCAGGTTCTATAAAGGCAATCAGCTGCTGGTTTCTTATGTTCCTCAGGATACTTCCTTCCTGACAGGGAATTTATCTGAGTATGCATATGAAAACGCCATCGATGAGAGCCTGTTCAAAGCTATCCTGAGGAAACTCGATTTTTCAAGGGTGCAGTTTGACAAGGATATGTCCGAGTTCAGCGCAGGCCAGAAAAAGAAAGTTTTGATCGCAAAAAGCTTGTGTGAAAAAGCCCATTTGCATATATGGGACGAACCGCTGAACTATATCGATGTTTTTTCAAGGATGCAGATCGAGGAACTGCTCCTTTCATATAAGCCAACCATACTTTTTGTGGAGCATGACAGCGCTTTCTGTCAGAATATCGCCAATAAGATCATTTCGATATGAAACTGTCCCATAACAAAAGTCTGCAGGAAAAAAGGCACCGCGACGGCGGTGCCTTTGATCAGACATCAAATCCTTTATTGAGCTGCTTTCCACTCTTCCAATTGTCTGTTGGCTTCAGCAAGAACTTCTTCCATACCGTTTGCCTTCAGCTTTTCAATGAACTTGGGAAGTTCGGTATCAGGATCGACAGCGCCTGCTGTAAGAGCATCTGCAAACTCCTTGCGAACGTTTACAAGAGCAGCATACTGATCCTTAACAGGAGTGGTGTCGAATGCGAAACCGAGGATAGGAGTACCTTTGCAGGCCTTGTTGAAGTCTTCGAATACTGACCAAGGAGCCTGGCCTTTTATACGAGGAAGCTGTGTAAGCTTGCCGAGTCCTGCCAGCCACGGATTGTATACAGCCTGAGCTTCAGGATTGCGGATGACTTCATCATCACTGAATTTAGCGTAGTGAACGCCCTCAAGACCGTAGCCGAGCATTGTAAAGAGCTTGGGATCGGTGTTGAGGAGATAGAGGAACTGAAGCGCACGATCAGGGTTCTTGGAAGCGGTGGAGATACCGTTCATTGAACCACGGGCTGATGTGGTGGAGATTATACCGGCCTGTGCGGGTTTATAAACAACTTCGATTCCGCGTTTCGGACCTGTCTGATATTCATATCCGGGATAGTAAACTTCTGTACCGATAGCATATGCAGCAGCGTCCTGGGCTGCGGTACGGGCAGGTCCCATGGTCTGTCCGTTGGCAGCTGCGGGATTGATATAGCCTGCCAGGAAGTATTCACGGGTCTTCTTACAATATTTTTCGAACTCAGGTGTGAGGTATCTGGCCTTGATAACAGCTTCAGACTTGCTGGGATCGACAGGATCGAAGTAGAATGCAAGGAGCGATTCAGCGTCAACCAGGTCGTTGCTGTTGGCCATTCTTTCCATAACGAACGGCTCGGCGTTCAGAGGATAGAAGTCTTTTCCTTCCCCTTGCTTAACTTTCTCAAGGATAGGACCAAATTCGTAGTAGTTGGTGATGTCGTCAACTGTGAAGCCATATTTCTTAAGCAGAGTCATATTGAGGTCCCAGGTATACTGCTGGCCAACTTCCTTATATGTAGGAATGGCGTAGATTCCCTTGCCTGCTGCTCCATCTGTAACAGCTGCTCTTGCAAGATCGGGATGCAGTGATTCGAACAGACCGGGAGCATACTTCTCAAGAAGGTTGTTGTTGGGGTCGTCAAGGCGAACGAATGCACCTCTTCTGGCCATTGCAGAGTATTCATTGGGTGTCCAGGAACATGTGAAGTAAATGTCGATCGGGTCACCGGCATTGAGTGATGTCAAAAGTCTTTCTGAGTCTGCTGCTGCCCATGTTCCCCAGATCATTTCCAGCTTGATGTTGATCTTGTCAGCCAGGTACTCTTCGATTGCAGCCATGACATCGCTGTCGTCTGTTACGTTGCTGCCGATAACCATCCATTTGATCGTAACTTTCTCGGCAGGAACGTTGCTTGTGGTGCCGGGATCAGCACTGGATGAAGGACTTGCGCTGGCACTTGTGCTTGGTGTAGTGCTTGTGCTGCTGGGTTGTGGTTCGCCACATGCAGCCAGCATTGAAATTGCCATCAGGACTGTCAGGACGAGTGCCAGGACTCTTTTTGTTTTGCTCATCATTGTTTGATCCTCCTTATTATTTTTTTCGGTTTTCACCGCTAAAAAAGAGTATGTAAGTATAAGGGTGGCTGAAATTGCTTTCAGCTACCTTTAACCGGAGTCATCCCCCGGGACTTACCGATATCGAATTATCCTTTAACTGCGCCTATTGTTAACCCTGATATTATGTAGCGCTGGAAGAATGGGTAAGCAAAAGCTATAGGAATAACGATTATGACGACCAGCGCCATACGCAGGGATTCTGTAGGGACAGGGCCCATATGGGCAGAGATCGATCCGATCTTGCCGCTGTTCTGTGCAACGAACTCCGCCTCCTGCTGCATTTTTACAAGCAATAACTGCAAAGGCATCAATTTTGATTTATCTATGTACAGCATGCCTATGAACCATTCGTTCCAATAGGCGATCATGTTGAACAAGGCAATTGTTGCGATACCTGGAAGGGATATGGGCAAAACTATCTGGAACAGTGTCCGGTATTCTCCGCTTCCGTCAATGAAGGCCGATTCGATCAGGGCATCGGGCACAGAGGACTGATAGAACGTACGCATTATAATGAAGTTGAATGGATTGACCAGCAGAGGAACTATCAGTGCCCAGTAATTGTTGTACAAACCCAGAAGATTTTTTGAAACCATATATGTAGCCGTCAGACCACCGCCGAACATCATGGTGAAAAAACTGAAGAAAGTGATGAACTGGCGCAATTTATAGTCTTTACGGAACATTGCGTATGAATACAGCACACAGATCAAAACACTGAACACGGTGCCGACCGATGTGCTTATAACACTGCTGACAGTGGAGAATGCAACCTGTCTTGCTCTTTCGAACAGATATTTGTAAGCATTGAGAGACCACTCTTCAGGGAAAAACGAGAATCCGTTCACTGCGATACTCTTTTCAGATGTGAATGATATTATGATGGTGAATATGAACGGGATAAAACACATAAGCCCAAATCCGCCTATGATAATATGGAAGAGGATCTCAGCCGGTACGCTTACCGCCCCCAGACGAGCGCTTTTCTTTTTTATTGCCATCGTATTTCTGTACATATGCTTCCTCCTAAAAAAGACTGCTTTCCGGGGATACCTTCCGGGTTATGGTATTGGCGACCATTATACATATAAATCCGACCACATTCTGGAACAGACCTGCTGCAGAACTCATCCCTATTTCACCCATATTGCGGAGCGCGCGATAGACGTAAGTATCCACGACCTGGGTCGCAGGGAAGAGGGGGCCGGAATCCATCGGAACCGAATAGAAAAGACCGAAATCAGCGTTGAAAATCTTACCGACATTCATTATGAATATTATAATTATCATTGTTTTCAGATGAGGAAGGGTAACATATATTACCTGCTGCCACTTGTTTGCGCCGTCTATGCGGGCAGCCTCATACTGGGAAGCATCGATGCCGGTTATGGCAGCCAGATACAGGACACAGGCATAACCTAGATTTTTCCAAAGATATGCTATCGTCAATATGTACGGCCAGGGTTTCGGGTCATGGTACCATTCTGTCACGGGCACGCCCGCATTTTGCTGCATATGGGATATGAGACCTTTGTCCTGGCTTAAGAAAGCGAATACGAAATAGCTTACTACTACCCAACTCAAAAAGTACGGGAAGAACATCATGGTCTGGTAAGTCTTTGCAATGAACTTGCTGGTGATCTCATTGAGCATTATCGCGAAAGAAACCGAGATAACCAGGCTAAGCACGATCCACAGAGCGTTATAGCCGATGGTATTGCGGACCATTATCCAGGCATCTGTCGTAACGAAGAGGAATCTGAAGTTCTTAAGCCCCACCCATTCGCTGTGGATTATATTGTTGATGAGCGAAGGCTTTTGATAATATATTCTGTAGTCTTTGAAAGACAATATTATTCCGAACATGGGCAAATACCGGAACAGGAAAAGCCAGACGATTCCCGGAAGAGCCATTGATGTGAGCAGTAATGTCTTTTTGGTCGATTTTATTTTTATTGACGGCCCTTTTGTTGTAAGCGCTCTGGACATGCTAAACCTCCCAGAAGATAAGAATTAAGGAAACAAATAAAAATAAAAACAATTGTGAGTAATATTGACCATCCTACATTTAATATTATATTTTAATGCGGGAAAATTACGATAAGTGGGATTTGCCTTTTCTTGTTTAATTTTGGCACACTGCAGGATTGACCATAAAACATGGTCCGGCCGGTCGATTTTTGGTATAATATACAAAACCCCATTTTTAAAACCATATATAAAGGATTGAAACAGGGAGATAGTTCGGATATGAATTCAATGCCGGGGACAAGAAAAAAACTTAGAGCGATTTATTTATCAGTACTGTTGATCGATATTCTGGCAATCCTGATCGGTGCAGTTTATCTTTATCTTTCAGCAGAATATGAAAGTATCCTCTGGAATCTCTACGGTTTGTTCATTTTCGCCGCGCTGATCGGAAACATATGCATAGCTTATATCGATGACCCGCGAAATTTAAGAGGTTATTTATATCTCGCTTTTTCGGTAATAAGCCTGCTTCTGATACCTCTGTTCAATTCACTGGCGTCATTCACCGTCACCCATTATAATTCCAGGAGCATCGTTTCGTGCGCACTTATCTTTGCCCTGTTCTTGTCGGGCGGATTAATGACTGCCTCCAGGCTTCTTTGCAGGGAAACCGAGGCCGAAATACTTCTCGATGACCTGGCCATAAAAAAGATCAAAAGATCCAGAAGGAAAAGCACTGCAAAAACAGTTGTCATCGTATTTTTAAGCATGATACTTTCCGCAGGGATCGCGGCTTCATTAAAAATACTTATTATAACTGAAAAGCTATGGCCGGTTGAAGTTTTCGTACCTGCCGTATCTCTTTTTTATGCGTTCGTGGCTTTGAGCGTGGGAATGCTCATTCTCAAGCTGATGACGGGTAAGGGAGGCACAATCGTCAAAACGGTCTATTCGCTGGTGACCCTTTTCGTTTTTGTCGTTTGCATTCTGCCCTTTGCAGCGTCACCGTTCATGATAAGGAATGCTGAGACCGAATATCTGAGGACCTTCGGGGAAGAGTATCCTGTAAGTCCCGATTTCGATACGGAGCATTTCAGAAAGGTCAGATTTTCAATACCTGAATACTTCTTCGGCACAGTATCCGAAGGCTTCGTTGTGAGAAAGGATATCCCGTTTTATGAAGGGACCGGGAGAGACGATAACGGCCTCAGACTGTATTTTGATGTCTATACTCCGGCAACTGACGGCGACACCCTTCCGGGAGGGAATTCAGTACTTGTGAGGATTCATGGTGGCGGCTGGACATCGGGGGACAAGGGGTTCTTCAACAATGCTCAGATCAACAAATATTTTGCCGGTCGGGGATATGCGGTTTTTGATATCCAGTACGGACTGAGTGATATAAAAGGAACTGCCGAAGCAGGTGCAGACCGCTATGGTGATTTTACCGTTGACGATATGGTAAGACATATTGGAATATTTATGGAATATCTGTACGAACACAGTGATGAATTCAATGCAAATACCGATTCCGTATTTATTTCAGGCTGTTCGGCGGGAGGCAACCTTGCTCTTGCATCGGGGCTTGCGCTGGCAAGCGGCAAATATAGCGATATTCCGGGTCAGAAGGTCAAAATCAGGGGGATTATCCCTTATTACCCGGCAAACGAGCTGGCAAACAGCTTTGGGATCGGATCTTCACCGGAGTTCCACGATCCCGGAAAGCTTGTAGTCCAATCGTCTCCGCCATGCCTCATATTCCAGGGCACCAGTGACGGATTGGTAAAATACCCTGTCACAGAAAAACTGAAAAACGCATACACCGAAGCGGGAAACCCGAAATGTGCAATAATTACCGTGCCATTCGGAGGTCATGCCTGCGACATGTATTTTACAGGCTATTATAATCAATTATTCTTATATTATATGGAACGCTTCATGTACGTGTTCAGGTAAGACATCTCGCCCCTGGTGCGGAATCTGGGCTGACTCAAAAGCATGCTAATAATAGTAATTTGATACAGCCCCAAGGGTGGGTAGAAATAAAGAGAGGTAATCATCATGAAAATTCGTTTTTTAGGAGCAAATTCATCTGTTACTGGCTCATGTCATCTTATAACCACAAAAAAGCACAGGTTTTTACTGGACTGCGGGATGTTCCAGGGCAGTGACGAGATGGATGAGCTTAACAGCAGGGATTTTGATTTTGATCCATCTGAAATAGATTTCATGTTTCTGAGCCACGCCCATATAGACCACAGCGGCAGGATCCCGCTGCTGGTAAAGAGAGGTTTCAGGGGCAGTATATATTGCACCGATGCTACAGCCGATCTGCTGAAAATAATGCTTAAGGACAGCGCATCCATTCAGGAACGTGAGGTCGAGTGGAAAAACAGAAAAAGCCAGAGAGCAGGAAAACCTCTCGTAGAACCTCTGTATACCATGAAAGATGTGGAAGAAACGCTTAAATACGTCGTTCCGGTACTGTACGACCAACTGGTGGAGATAGACGAAGAAGTAAAGGCAGTTTTCAATGATGCCGGCCACATACTGGGTTCTTCCATTATCGAGTTGTTCATAACTGAAGATAATGATGTGTCCAAAATAGTGTTTTCAGGAGACCTGGGGGTTAAAGGGAAGCCTATCCTCAGGGATCCGACCATTATTAAGAAAGCAGACTGTGTTATAATGGAAGCTACATACGGAAACAGACTGCACGAGAAAAACGATACCAGCATTCAGAAGCTGGTCGATATAGTCATCAAAACCATCAGACGGGGCGGCAATGTGGTCATCCCTGCTTTTGCCGTAGGCAGGACCCAGGAGATCATATATGAGTTCAACCGCTTTTATGAAGAGCATTCTGAATACAGGGAAGCTCTGAAAGATGTGTATGTTTATGTTGACAGCCCCATGGCCACATCTGTGACTGATGTGTTCCGTGCCAATGTCCAGGTTTTTGATGATGAAACGAGAGAATATATACTGAGGGGAGATCATCCGCTGGATTTCAAAAATCTGAAATTCGTGAGGACGACTGAGGAATCGGTGGCATTAAATACAAATCCCGAGCCCAAGGTCATCATTTCATCCAGCGGCATGTGTGAGGCCGGAAGAATAAAGCATCACCTGAAACACAATCTCTGGAATCCAAAATCCAGCATAGTTTTTGTAGGATATCAGGCAAAGGGTACATTGGGCTATTCCATCGTCAAAGGGGATAAGCAGGTTTCCATTTTCGGCGAGAAGATCCATGTGGAGGCTGAAATTTACAATCTGGAAGGCTTTTCTGGCCATGCCGACAAGGAAGGATTACTGGACTGGCTGGAGGGATTCCAAAAGGCCCCTAACGAGATTTTCCTGGTTCATGGTGAAGAAGAAGCAAAAACCGAATTTGCCAGGACTGTGAGGGAAAATCTGAATTATAACTGTATAGTGGTAAATGGCGATATGGAGGTGACCCTCTCCAGGAAGGACGTAGTTAGTGTCGAGGAGATCAGAAAAGAGCTTGTTTCTCCGGAAGTTCTGTCTGAAATAAAGAAAAGGATATCATCTATACATAACGCTCTGGAAACCATACTTTACAATACACAGCTTGCAGTGGGAAGCAATCTTACTCCCGAACAGGTGAAAGATATCAACAATATCATCATCGAGCTTGAGAAGAATACCTATCGCCTTGGTTCGGTCATGTCCAGGGAATCATTATAGGTTATAAGCTAAAATCTGCTTAAGACAGTTCCACAACCTGGCCAAGGAACTCTCCTATACTTCCGTAATGAACATAATTTGCACTGTTGTCAAAGGTTGTCGGTGTTCTGTTTATCAGAATCAGCTTATTACCTCTGTAATAATCCACAAGACCGGCAGCGGGATATACGGTCAGTGAAGTACCGCCCACAATCAGTACATCCGAATCGATGATATAATTGATGGCTTCGTATAGAACGCTGCTGTCAAGGCTTTCCTGATAAAGAACTACATCAGGTTTTATTATGCCCCTGCATTTATCACATACAGGGATACCCTCTGAGTTCAATACATGATCCAGATCATAAAAACTGCGGCATTTCATACAGTAATTCCTGTGTATCGACCCGTGGAGCTCGAGGACCTTTTTGCTTCCGGCCATCTGGTGAAGTCCGTCGATGTTTTGTGTTATCACGGCTTTCAGCTTGCCTGACGCTTCAAGCTTCGCAAGGGCCAGATGAGCTTTATTCGGTTTCGCGTCCTTATATATCATTTTGTTTTTGTAAAAATCATAAAACTCAAGGGTATGATTGATGAAAAAATCATGTGACAAGATTTCTTCCGGAGAAAATGAGCTTTTATATCTGCTGCTGTAAAGACCGGCCGCACTTCTGAAATCAGGGATGTTGCTTTCGGTCGACACGCCTGCGCCGCCAAAGAACACGATATTATCCGAACCCTCAATAATTTTTTTTATAGTGCTGACATCCATATTTACCGCTCCTTATTTGTATGTTGCCGGGCAATCTGCGGGGCATGTCTTTCTAACATAGAAAATATCTTCTGGATACAAACTTGTCAATTCCCCGGAAATCCCGTACTTAACTATAGTATATAGGATGAAAAATTCAGGTGAAAAATATTGACTAGAAATTAACATAAAAGGCAGATGAAAATGTTGAAAAAATATCATGATAAACGCTAAGTATAAGCGTTTTCGACAATATTTGACAAAACCAGTATGGCATATATATGCTTAAAATGCCAAATATGAACAAGAATTAGCAAGATAGTTCAATGATTTGAAACTGACTTGATTGTATAAAAAGTATCTCAACAGGATATCGTGACTTTCTGAACACGGCATCATAAAATGCAATTCAAAAGCTTCAGCAAGCTGATCATTTTTTCAACTTAATTTTTTACAGTAATAAGTTTCAATAACCATATAAGACTTGAACCTGAGCTTTTTCAGGTTTATTGTTCATACCTGCCTGATCATCCGGCAAAAGCGATCGTGGTAAATCTGAAGGCCTGGGTTTGATAAGTGACCCAAAAAGAAAGGAGGTATTTTTATGCTAAGGAAGATTTCAGTGAAAGCGACCGGAAAGAAAACGCTCGCAATTCTTCTGACTGCATGTCTGCTCCTTTTGGGTGCACCTGGATTTAACCGAACAGATGCTTATTCAGCTCCTCCATGGGAACCTTATAAAAATTACGCAGCGGGTGATATGGCTTCATACAACGGTATTGATTATCAATGCAGACAGGCTCACATGTCACTGCCTGGATGGGAGCCCCACAACGTTCCTGCTCTCTGGCTGGAATACGGAGGTCCGGGCAACCCACCGGAAACTGTTGCGACTCCTGTATTAAGCCCGCCTGGCGGAACATACAGTTCTTCAGTCAGTGTTTCGATCAGTTGCGCAACAGCGGGAGCAACCATCCGTTATACTACCGACGGCAGCGAACCTACCGCTTCATCATCGGTATATAATGCGCCAGTCGTCATAACCTCCAACACCACATTGAAGGCAAAGGCTTTCAAATCGGGCATGAATGACTCCGCAACTGCAACTGCTGCATATACCATAGTTACAGACCCTGGAAATCAGCAGTATCCAACATGGAACAGTACTGCCATATACGTTGGCGGAGATCATGTCATCTGGAACGGATATATCTGGAGAGCCCAGTGGTGGACCCAGGGCGAAGAACCGGGAACGACCGGTGAATGGGGAGTCTGGAGACTGGTTGGGCCAGTCGGAACTGTTGAGACAGTCGCCTCTCCTGTTTTCAGTCCCGCGGGAGGAACATATTCATCACCTCAGGTCGTTACCATCACTTGCCAGACAGCCGGAGCGACCATTCGTTATACGACCAACGGGTCTGAACCGAACCAGTCATCTGCAGTATACACCGGACCAATAACCATTTCCTCGACCACAGTACTCAAGGCTAAAGCATTCAAGGCAGGTATGAACGATTCCCCGACAGTCTCGGCAACCTATACTATAGGTGAGGATCCAGGAGGTCCTCAGGATGGCTTTAAGATAGTTGGCTACTATCCCTCATGGAAGCCTGACAGAACAAACAGGATCCAGTACGATATCCTCACCCATATAAATTATGCATTCGCGATCCCCACCGTGGACGGAGGGCTTCTCCCCCTGGCGAATCCTGACCTCGCCACTTCGATAATCAACCAGGCTCATGCAAACGGGGTAAAAGTATTGCTGGCCGTCGGCGGGTGGGAGTATAACGGACAGATCCTGGAAAACGTATTTGTCCAGGCTACCAATACTGACGCCAAAATACAGAGCCTGACCAATGCCATCGTGAATATGGTCAACCAGTATGGTTTTGACGGAGTGGATATGGACTGGGAGCATCCGAGAACAGGAATGCCATCCCAGACCCAATATGAAAAGCTGATGCTTTCTCTCAGGAATGCATTGAAGCCTCAGGGAAAACTGCTGACGGCAGCTGTTTTAAGCGGTGTCAGCCCTGACGGGATCATCTACTGGGATTCGGCTGCTCATACTGATGCGGTCCTCAATGCCGTTGACTGGATAAATGTTATGGCATATGACGGCGGAGACGGCGAAAGACATTCTTCGTACCAGTTCGCTGTAAATTGTGGACTGTACTGGAGAGATACCAGGAATATGCCACGTGAAAAGGTCGTTTTGGGAGTACCCTTCTATGGCCGTCCTTCATGGGCATCCTATGATGAGATCCTCCAGGCCAATCCGAATGCCTATAACACCGACGTATCTATGATAAACGGAATGCAGGCCCATTATAACGGGATCCCCACCATCAAGGCAAAAACCACATGGGCGAAGGAAAATCTCGGTGGCATAATGATGTGGGAGATAAGCCAGGATACCCTGGACAGGAGCAAGAGCCTGCTTAGCGCCATCGGTGAGGCTGCGGGGTTATAACTTTATGATCTTATCAAATATCGTTCAATGTATATAAATCCAATGACCTGTTGCGCCGGTCGATGCGCAGCAGGTCTTTTTTTGGTAGTATATGACTGTAAGGAAAATTTCATTTAAATGATGTCGCAAAAAAATCGCAACAATTGGCAATAAAATCTGATGCTTCACTGCTCAAAAAAATATAAATTAAAAAAAGGAGGGCTTCATGATGAAATACGAAAATGGTTTCAAAGTGGTGGGATATTTTTTTGCCGGGAAGGATCGTCAAAGGTTCGACAAAATAAGGTTTGACATATTGACTCATATCAATTTCGCTTTTGCAATTCCCCAAAAAGACGGAACGCTGCTTCCGCTGGAAAATCCGAATGCTGCCCGCAGACTGATCAAAAAAGCGCATAAAAATGATTGCACCGTCGGTATCGCTGTGGGAGGCTGGTCCTGGCAGGGGGAGGTGCTGGAGCCCACATTTGCAGAAGCAACCGATTCCGATGCAAAAATCGATCTATTCGTTGACTCAGTTATGGATATGGTCAATGAATACGGCTTTGACGGTGTCGATATCGACTGGGAATACCCGAGAGCAGGGGAACCTTCCCAGAAGCAATACGAAAAACTTATGATCACTTTGAGCAGAAGACTTAAGAACGAGGGGAAGATACTTACGTCAGCAGTCATAAGCGGCGTTACACCGCAAAACGTTCCCCAGCCTGAAACAGGCGCTCACACAGATGCAGTCATAAATTGCGTTGACTGGATCAATGTAATGGCTTATGACGGAGGAGACGGACCTGATCACTCTTCGTACGAATTTGCCGTGAATTGCGGCTCTTTCTGGAGAAACACCAGAAATATCAGCCCTATGAAGATCGTTCTCGGAGTGCCCTTTTATGGCAGACCTTATTGGCTTACATATGACGAAATCCTGAAGAAGGATCCGAACGCTTTTAAAATCGACACAGTAAGTTACAACGGGGCAGAAGTGTATTATAACGGTGTTGAAACCATAAGGAAAAAGACCAGATGGGCAAAAGAGAATCTGGGAGGGATAATGTTCTGGGAGATCTCCCAGGATGTTAAGAAAAAAAGTAAAAGCCTTCAGCAGGCCATAGCCGATGAGGCACGTCTTTAAATTATGGTTGATTTACATTTGTTATAATCATATAATTATGCTAGTGTTTTTGCAGCACGGTCCTTATATTCATTTAAAATGATGTAGTTTAGGTAGAATGGGAGGAAATCGTCATGCCTATCACTGAATTGCTGGCCAGGAATGCAGAATTGTACGGCCAGGAGATATGTCTTAAAGAAATCAATCTGGATCTGCAAAACAGTCACAACGTTATCTGGAAGGAATATGAACTTATCGAGAACAATCCCGCCGGTGAATACAGGAGAGAAATGACGTGGCAGGTTTTTGATGAAAAAGCCAACAGACTGGCTAATCTCCTCTTGAAAAGAGGCATCAAAAAAGGCGACAAGGTTGCTATCCTTCTTATGAATTGCCTTGAGTGGCTGCCCATCTATTTCGGGATCCTTAAGACCGGCGCTCTGGCAGTGCCTCTGAATTTCCGGTATACAGCCGAAGAAATCAAATACTGCCTGGATTTGTCTGATTCATGCGCCCTGATTTTCGGACCTGAATTCATCGGGCGTATCGAGGCTGTTTACGATCAGATACCCAAGGTAAAAATGCTGTTTTATGCAGGCGAAGGGCGTCCAACCTTTGCAGAGAGTTATGACCGCCTGACTGCCAATTGCTCTTCCGTTGCGCCTGATATCAAGCTTTCCGATGATGATGACGCAGCAATATATTTTTCATCTGGGACGACCGGTTTTCCGAAAGCCATATTACATACCCACAGAAGTCTTATGTCAGCATGTGAGACCGAGGCAAAACATCACGGGCAGACAAGGGAAGATAATTTTCTGTGCATACCGCCTCTTTATCATACCGGGGCTAAGATGCACTGGTTCGGAAGCCTTTTGTCAGGCAGTAAAGCTGTCATACTCAGGGGCATCAAGCCTGACTGGATCTTAAGGACCGTATCTGAAGAAAAAATAACCATCGTATGGCTTTTGGTACCGTGGGCTCAGGATATATTGGATGCCATTGAAAGCGGGGAAGTGAAGCTGGAGGATTATGAGCTTTCCCAATGGAGGCTGATGCATATAGGAGCACAGCCTGTACCTCCCAGTCTTATTCAGCGATGGAAGAAGTATTTCCCTCACCACGACTATGATACAAACTATGGATTGAGCGAGTCATCCGGCCCGGGCTGTGTCCATCTGGGAGTTGAAAACATACATAAGGTAGGCGCGATAGGCATACCCGGTTATGGATGGGAAGTAAAGATCGTCGATGATAAAAAGAATGAGGTGCCTCAGGGTGAAGTGGGCGAACTTGCGGTCAAAGGCCCGGGGGTCATGAAGTGCTACTACAAGGATCCAAAAGCTACTGCAGAGGTATTGCAGGACGGCTGGCTTTATACCGGGGATATGGCCAGGATGGATGAAGATGGTTTCATCTATCTGGTTGACAGGAAGAAAGACGTTATAATCAGCGGCGGAGAGAATATTTATCCCGTCCAGGTCGAGGATTTCCTCCGTGCTCATGAGGCAATAAAGGATGCCGCCGTTATAGGACTGGCAGATGCGAGACTTGGCGAGATAGCCGCAGCGATAATAGAGATCAAACCGGGGCATACCTGCACAGAGGAGGATATCAACGAGTTCTGTAAGGAACTTCCGCGCTATAAGCGCCCGAGAAAGATTATATTCGATAAGGTACCGCGCAATCCGACCGGTAAGATCGAAAAACCAAAGTTAAGAGAAAAGTACGGGGCAAGCGCTCTGGTTGAAAAGCAGACAACAGCATAAATAACGATACGAACGATACACTGCCTTGTTTGGAAGGCAACATATCGCATAACACATGAATACAAGGGGACGGTTCCTCATTGCATCCGAAAGTGGTGCACAGAGGGACCGTCCCCTTGTGTTTACATAGCAATCAAACCAATATATGTAATCTGTTTGTTACTATTCGACAAAAAACCATGTCGGCAATAAGGGAAAATTAGATAATTGCTAAATTTTTAACACCTAATATTTGATAAACATTTATAAATATTGACAATATTTCTCGCAAAAAAATAGCTTATAAGCTCATATCTGATGTTTTATGCATCTGTGAATACCGGGACTCAACGAATATAATTTACATATGCGGTTGATACAGCGGCAAATAATAAAAAAAGAAATAAGTTTAGCTGTATGGGGGATGCAGTGACTGAATTTGAAGAGCTGGCCTTAAAAAAGATAACAAAAGATTACCTGATCGATTGTATCTTCAATGAACTCAATATCACGACCGGAAGATACGGTATCAGCAATGCCGAGATAAGCAAGACCATTGGCTGGGACCCTTCCGGGTTCAACCAGAAGAACAGCAGAAATGTTGACCTGCGCATCACTACATTTATAAAAATATTTGTTGCCATCAAGCAAATAATCGCTGCGCACGAAGCAGAGCTGGGACTGGAAGATTTCGGATCTGCCGGGATACGTCTGAATGATCTGAT
Source organism: Clostridiaceae bacterium (assembly GCA_012840245.1). Classification (GTDB taxonomy): domain Bacteria; phylum Bacillota; class Clostridia; order DSM-8532; family DSM-8532; genus DTU059. The sequence goes on along the minus strand of DULR01000107.1, from coordinate 13,063 downwards.
CACACAGCAGGAACTTGATATCGGAGCTTTGCTCCTTCATATCAGTGCTGCGGCTGAAGGTAAATGTGAGTTTCTGGTAGGGACTGATTTCATTCAGACATATGTGAATATGAAACCATTCGTTCTCGTGGGAAAGAAGAACAACAAGTACAGCGAGCGCGAAGTCAATGTTTATGTTAAATATTACAAAATCGCTACGGAGAATAATTGATTCGGTTTGTACATCTAGGAGGATTTATGCAGAAATTATTGAACGATCCGTCGAATGTCGTGGAAGAATCCATTGATGGGTTTGTAAAGTGTTACCGTAACTATGTTACATATACTGAATGTCCGCGGACTCTTAAATATATAAAAGCTCCCATTAAAGGTAAAGTCGGCATTGTATCCGGTGGCGGATCAGGACATAATCCTGCATTTAAGGGATATTTAGGAAAAAATATGCTGGATGCCGTAGCGATAGGCAATATTTTTTCACCCCCTTCTGTAGAAGCTTTTTATTCAGCTTTTAAGGCAGCCGATTCAGGTCACGGAGTGGTGTGTCTTTACGGAAATTTCCCTGCTGATATAGCGAATGCCGAAGCTGCGATGGAACTTGCTGCAAAAGAAGGTATCGTCGTAAAGTCGGTAATTGCAAATGACGACATTGCCACACCTGACCCCAAAACACGCAGAGGGGCCACAGGGGAAGTACTTCTCTGGAAGATCGGAGGAGCTGCGGCAGCATTGGGATACAATATTGATGAAGTAGTGAATGTATGCAATAAGGCCATTGACCGCACCCGAAGCATCGGCGTAGGGTTATCCAGCTGCATCATTCCTGATTACGGCCATCCGAATTACGTGATCGAAAAGGGAACGATGGAGATCGGAGTCGGCCACCATGGTTTCCAGAGCAAGGATACATGCAAACTGAGAACAGCCAACGAGGTCGCATATATCATGGTGGATGAGATCCTTAGAGATATGCCGCTGGGTGATGGCGACAAGGTTGCAGTGATGGTATCCGGCCTTGGCAACACGATGATCTGTGAAATGAACATCCTGTACAGCAGAATTCATGATCTCCTTCAGGAAAAGAAGATCGATATTTATCATACGTTTCTTGGAAACTATTTTACATCACTGGACATGATGGGTGTGACACTGACTGTCATCAACCTTGACGAAGAGCTGGTTAAATTATTGGAAGTCCCGGCTTATCCGGTCTCACTTAGTCACTTTTTATATAAATGATTATGTCGTTTGGATTCCATATTAAGTATCAAGTGCAATAATCCGGCATTATTAGACCCTTGAATCATTAGTAAGGAGGCAAATCCATGAATTTGCTCAATTTGGCCAATATCAAAAAAAGCTTTTACGGTGTTGAGGTTTTGCATTCTGTTGATTTCAGCCTGAAAGCAGGAACCGTACATGCGCTGATGGGAGAAAACGGAGCCGGCAAATCAACATTGATGAAAATAATAGCCGGTGTACATAAGCCAGACAGCGGCACCATCAGCATCGACGGAAAATCGGTTGAGATCAGCAACCCATTGGAAGCGCGACACCTGGGGATTGCCATGATCCACCAGGAACTGACGCCGGTAAATGAAATGACAGTTGCCGAAAATGTTTTTCTCGGCCGCGAGCCGGTCCGAATGGGCCTGATCGATCACAAGAAGTTATACAGTCAGACCAAAGAATTATTGGATAAGCTGAATATCTCCATCGATCCCAGAGAAAAAATGAAGAATCTCCGCGTTGCGGATCAGCAAATGATCGAAATCGCAAAAGCCATATCTCAGAATGCAAGGATCGTTATTATGGATGAGCCTACATCATCTATTACCGACCGAGAAGTGGAAATACTCTTCAAACTGATCGACGATTTGAAGTCCAAAGGAACAGCAATAATATATATTTCGCACAAGATCGATGAGATCCTGCGTATTTCAGACGAAATCAGTATTTTGCGTGATGGATTCAATGTTGGTACCTGGAAAGCAGGAGAGATCGATGTTGATACAATAATCCGCAACATGGTCGGACGCGAACTGACGGCACAATTCCCTAAAGTGAATGTTCCTATCGGAGAAAAAATCCTGGAAGTCAAAAATCTGACGCTCAAAGGTCAGTATGAAGATATCAGCTTTGATTTGCACAAAGGTGAGATCCTTGGCTTCGTCGGACTTGTCGGTTCAGGCAGAACAGAGCTGATGGATTCGATCTTCGGGCTTACGCAGCCTGATTCGGGACGAATACTGCTGAACGGCAAGGAAGTCAGGTTCAAAGGTCCCAAAGATGCTATCAGAAGCGGCCTGGCATATGTTACCGAGGACAGGAAGCAGGAAGGTCTGGTCCTTCCCATGAGTGTTCATCACAATGTCACACTGACCTTCCTCAGGAACTTCGTCCGGCACGGGATCATCCAGTCCCGAAAAGAAGTTTCGGTAGTGAGAGACCAGGTCAGGGCACTGAACATCAAAACTGCAAGCGTGTCACAGACCATCAACTCGCTGTCCGGCGGCAATCAGCAAAAAGTCGTTCTTGCCAAATGGATGATCACAGCTCCAGGAATAATCATATTCGACGAGCCTACACGAGGTATAGACGTAGGGGCGAAAGTGGAGATCTACAAAATCATGTGCGAGTATGTGGCACAAGGCAATGCCATAATAATGGTTTCCTCGGAAATGCCTGAGGCAATGGGGATGTCCGACCGGATAATCGTGCTCAGTAATCATAAATACAGCGGAGAGCTCAAGCGCGGAGAATTCTCGGAGGAAGCTATAGCGCAATTGCAGTTTAAACATATGGTCAAATCTTTAATTAATTAGTGGGGGAGATCTAATATGAATAACTTATCTTCAGGCATATCCGCCAGGAACAAATTATCTGCAAGGCAATTTGTTTCAACATTTGGATCGCTGATAGGTCTGATCGTTCTGGTCATTCTGATGACCATCCTTAAGCCCACCTTTATAGGAGGGGCAAACATCCGCAATATCCTTCGTATTGCATCCATCAACGGTCTTTTGGCGATCGGTATGAGCTTTGTTATCATCACGGGCGGCATCGATTTATCGGTCGGCGCCATAATGGGCTGTGCAGGAATGTACTCCGCATATTTTGCTCAGACTAAAATGGGTTATCCGTGGTGGGTAGCCGTGGCAGTCGGCCTGGGAATGGGATTGCTGATAGGCCTGTTCAACGGAATATGTATAGCGTATTTGAAGGTTCCGGCTTTCGTAGGCACCCTTGGAGCCATGAGCATCGCAAAAGGTTTTACTTTCCTGCTGACAGATGCAAAGCCTATCCCGAGCCTCAATAACGAATTCAAGTTTATTGGGGGCGGCAACATAGGAGGATGGCTGCCGGTACCGATCGTTATAATGCTTGTGGTATTGGTGATATGTTTTACCCTGTTCTATAAAACACGCTACGGAAGATACGTCTTTGCGGTGGGCGGCAACCATAATGCAGCGCACATATCCGGTATCAATACCAAGGCAATAATCTGTTCTGTTTACGCCATTTCAGGTCTTCTGGCAGCTTTGGCAGGCGTCATTACGACAGCTCGTGTCACATCAGGTGTTACCTCAACAGGCGACGGCTATGAGACAAATGCCATAGCGATGGTCGTTATAGGCGGAACCAGTCTTGCCGGAGGCCGCGGACGACTGTGGGGCACCATCGTAGGTATCCTGCTGCTCCAGTGTCTTACCAATGGTTTGGACATGCTTGGTGTCAACGCTTACTATCAGCTGATCATCAAAGGTTTCGTGGTTATCGGGGCAGTTATGCTCGATGGTTTGCGCAACGATTAAATTGGTTTCAGGCACGAAAGTGCTGAAATATAAAAATTTTTCCATAGGAGGAATGAAAATGAAAAAGATTCTAGTTATTGTTCTGACAGCGATCATGCTTCTGTCTCTCGTTGCTTGCGGAAAAACGCCGGCTCCCAGCCAGTCACCTTCTGCCAGCCCGACCGATAAGCCGACAGAGTCTACTCAGCCGGCTGATAAAAAGATCAAGATCGGTGCAACATTCTACAGCCTTCAAAATGAGTTTACCATGCGTATGGACAATGCGGGCAAGAAGTACTGCAAGGATAACGGTATTGAATATGTATCCTATGATGGTAACTATGATGCAGCTACACAGCTCGCTCAGGTCGAAACCATGATAGCTGACGGTGTAGATGCGATTATCCTTAACCCTCACGATGCGGTAGCTTGTGCTGAAGCCGTTAAGATAGCTCATGATGCAGGAATTCCGGTTGTCGGCGTAAACACTATGGTTGAAAGTGATCTTCTGACATCTTATGTCGGTTCACAGGACGTTTCTGCCGGTGAAGACATCATGCAGTACATGATCGACTACCTTGGCAAAGATGAGTTCAACATAGTCATAATCGAAGGACCTATGGGTCAGTCCGCTCAGCTGCAACGTATCGAAGGTATCACCAACATCATGAAGAAGTATCCCAAGATAAAGGAACTTGCACGCAACACTGCTAACTGGTCTCGTTCTGAAGCTATGACACTGATGGAAACCTGGCTCACCTCCTTTGGTGATCAGATCGACGCAGTTATCGCCGAGAACGATGAAATGGCACTGGGCGCACGTCAGGCTATCGTAGCTGCCGGTAAAAACATTCCTTGCATAGGTATCGACGGTATCAAGGACGCTGTTGCTGCTATCAAGAGCGGCGACATGATCGCCAGTGACTTCCAGAATGCTGAAGGCCAGATGACAGGTGCTATCGAAGCTGCTGTTAAGGCTGTAAACGGTGAAACAGTCGAGAAGTTCTACTGGATTCCTTTCGAAATGATTACACCTGAAAACGTCAGTGAGTACGAGAACAAGTACTAATCTGCCGAGAAGGTATAGTCGAAGATGAGGCGGATTTGGTCCGCCTCCTCTTCATTATCCAAATATAAATAAGTGAATGGAGGGTCATTAATGATTAAATACGAAGGAGCAGATCTGGATTTTTCATTAGCCGGAAAAACTGCCATTATTACCGGTGGTGCAGCAGGCATCGGATTTGCCACTGCCAAATTCCTGCACGGTAAGGGTGTTAATTTAGTACTGGCAGATTTGAACCCAAAAGTTGACGAGATCGCGAAAACTTTAGGCGATAACTGCATCGGGGTAGCAGGGAACGTATGCGATGCCGAATATCGCAAAAAAGTTATTGAAGAAGGCGTAAAGGCCTTTGGCCAAATCGATATCCTGGTCAACAGCGCAGGGATCGTAGCTCTGGACAGCGCTGAAGTCATAAGTGAAGAGTTCTGGAACAGAACCATCAATATCAATCTGTCTGCAAGCTTCTTCATGGCTCAGGCCGTCGGCAAATACATGATCGATAACAAGATCGACGGATCGATCGTCAACATAGCGTCACAAGCCGGCGTTATCGCATTGGACAAGCATGTCGCATATTGCGCGAGCAAGGGCGGAATAATCGCCATGACCAAAGTAATGGCCATGGAATGGGGCAAATACGGGATCCGCGTAAATGCCGTTTCACCGACAGTCGTACTGACAGAACTGGGTCACAAGGCATGGGACGGACCTGTAGGCGATGCTTTCAAGAAGGAAATGCCTTCGGAAAGATTTGCAGAGCCGGATGAAATCGCAGCCTGCATCGCATTCCTGTGCAGCAGAGGCGCTGCAATGATCACCGGACATAACCTTTTGATAGACGGTGGATATACCATAAAATAGGAGGGCTATGAAATGCAAAGGATTTTAAATAACCCTGACAACATCGTTGACGAAATGTTGGAGGGTTTTGTCAAATGTCATTCTGACATTGTGAAATTAGTCAAAACCAATGATGATAACCCCAGAGGTGTCGTTGCCGCCAAAGAAGCTCCCATCGCAGGGAAAGTCGGTATCGTATCGGGCGGTGGATCCGGACATAAACCTGCGTTCGTAGGATATGTCGGCAGAAACATGTGCGATGCAGTTGCTGTTGGAGAGATATTTTCTTCTCCCACCGCGACAGCATTTCTTGACGCATTCCGCGCTGCCAACGGCGGTAAAGGCGTTGCATGCCTTTACGGAAACTATTCCGGTGATAACATGAATGTCAAAATGGCTATCAAAATGGCCAAACGTGAAGGTATCGAGGTAAAGACCGTTGTTGCCAACGACGATGTCTGTTCGGCTCCCAAGGATCAGAGAGAGAAGAGAAGAGGCGTCGCAGGTGAGATCTTCATGTGGAAATGCGGTGCTGCAAAAGCTGCAAAGGGCGGCAACCTTGACGAAGTCATCGAAGCAGCACAAAAGGCCATCGACAGCACACGCAGTGTTGGCATAGGCCTCACTCCATGCACATTGCCGGCAGTTGGTCATCCCAACTTCGAGATCAAAGAGGGTACCATGGAAGTAGGAATAGGCCATCATGGAGAGCCCGGCGTTGAAGTATGCCCGATAGAAAACGCTGAAAATATGGCAAAACGTATGGTTGACCTTGTTGTGAACGATTATCCGTTTACATCCGGCGATGAGGTCGCAGTACTGGTTTCCGGACTTGGAGCAACTCCTGTAATGGAACTCTATGTTCTTTACAACGAGATAGAAAAGCTTCTGGTTGCCCAGGGCATAAAAGTTTACCGCTCATATGTAGGCAATTATTTTACTTCATTAGAGATGATGGGTGCAACCTTGTCTGTAATGAAGCTGGACGATGAGTTGAAAGAGCTGCTTGATATGGAAGCATACAGCATGGGCTTCAAACAGCAGCTATAAGAGAGTTAAGGAGAGATTAACGATGTCATCAATCAAGAACCAAAACGGTCGTGGAATTCTTCTCAGCATGGTCCATGCCATTCAGGAAAACAAGCAATATCTTGGTGATGTTGATGGACTTATAGGAGACGGAGATCATGGCATGAACATGAACAAGGGGTTCACCCTGTATGAGCAGCAACTGGGAGAAAACGAAACTACTCTCAGTGACGGTCTGTTTGATCTGGGAACCGTATTGATGAATAAGATCGGTGGTTCCATGGGCCCGATCTACGGGACCATATTTATGGAAATGTCGGACGCATCCCAGGATGCAGACGAGATCACATTGCCCCTGTTCGCGAAAATGATGGAAGCTGCTCTGGAAGGTTTGTACGGAATAATAGACGCACGTCCCGGAGACAAAACACTGGTGGATACTCTCTACCCCGCAGTTCAGTCCCTGAAGGCTTCGGCAGAGTCCGGAAGAGACTTCGTACAGGCTCTGGAAGATATGGCAGCCGCAGCTGAAAAGGGTAAAGACTCCACAAAAGACATGGTGGCAAAATATGGCCGTTCATCTCGTTTGGGTGAGCGTTCCCGTGGCGTTCTCGATGCCGGAGCCACCTCCTGTTGTGTAATTCTTAAAGCAATGGCAGACGGGATGATACAACAACTGAAGAATTAACTAAATGGAGGTGCCTGTTTATGCACTCGATCGCAATAGGGTGTGACCCAAATGCAGCTGAAGCAAAAAAAGAAATAATGGAATATCTTGCCCGGAAGGGTTACCCGGTAACCGATATGGGCAGTGATGACACCATTTATGCTAATGTAGCCATCAAAGTCGCAACTGCAGTTGCAAATAATGAATATGACAGAGGTATCCTTATATGCGGTACCGGTATAGGAGTTTCGATTGCAGCCAATAAGGTGAAGGGAGCACGCGCTGCGCTTATTACAGATGTTTATTCAGCAGAGCGCGCCCGTAAGAGCAACAATGCTAATATTGCATGCTTTGGCGCTTTTACCGTCGGTATGAAGCTGATGGAGAAGCTGGTGGACATATTCCTTACTTCTGAGTTTGAGCCTGGTAGTCCATCTCAGCCAAAAGTTGACAGAATATGTGAATACGAGAATGATCATTGATATACATAGTAGAAAACACTATGTCTTCAGATGATCCGTAAAAAGGCCGGAAGCCTGTTCCCGCAAAGCTGAAGCGAAGGAGGATCTGATATGTCGCAAGATATTCGGTCTGATTGGCATAGCCCTGAAAAACGGGCAGAAGTCTTGCTTGATCAGCTGGACAGACACTATTTTAAATACACTGAGAAGCAAAAGCAGCAGGAGAATGCAAAAAGCAAAATAGCGAAACTGTTCGGCAAGTGGTTTTCAAGCTTTGATCCTTCAGCGTCAGATCCCATGCATCAGGAGTTCCTGACCGGTTTGGAACGGATCATCTCAGAATTGACCATTGCGCTGAAGCAGCTGGAGCAAAAGGATCCTGCGCTTTGCCGGGCTATTGCCGGGAAAGCGGTCAGCCGTCTTATGGCGCCTAAGCCTGCCAGAGAAAAAACGACTGCCGAATGGTATATGTCTGTTGCAGAATATCTGTGTTCATCGCTCCTGCCATTTTTAAGCAGGGAAGACCTGAAACTGTGTCATGACAGCCTGCTGGAACGTGTGCCGAGACGGATGATGTATCCGAAGCAAAGGCAACTGCTTGAGCAAATGGAAGAGATAATGAAAGCAAAAGAGTAATTAGGGGATAGACACAAGGGGACGGTTCCTTTGTGCGCTCTGACAGGTGCACACAGGAACCGTCCCCTTGTGCGCTTTTTATCTGAACAGATCCAGCAACCGGGTCCAGAAGGTCCCGGGCTCCGAATCTGTGCTTTGGACAGGCTTAGCCTCTTGTTTTTCAATTTTATCTGTCCTCATGACAAACTGTATCGAGGTTACATTCTTATTCTCTGAAGAAACAAACGACACCGGTTCATAATCAGATTTGTCGTATTCAGCCAAAAGGTCTTTGCTGAAGTCGTCTATCTTTTGAGGAATATCCCTGGTATTTTCATACATGGCATCAACGCCATCACTAAGCAAGCCTGAACCTATAAAGGCTTCTTTTGTGCCTTCTGCCAGTCCCTCGATACCTGAATGGATCGCCGGATAATTGCCGGCAAGCTGGCTTAAGCCCTGGGTATAGCCTTCAAGGCCTGTGTGAAATCCGGCATAGTTTTTGGATAGCTCAGACAGAGCATATGCCAGCTGTGGGTTGGCTGCCTGGACTTCGGGTATCGACATCATGGCGCTTAAATCATTCAGGGTGTTCATGATCATTGTGGAGGCCTGAACAAGCTCGTTCGATCTTGAGTCAAGGGCGGAAAGACCGTTTTTGAATTCCGAAGAGCCACCGACGATTGCGGACGCACCTCCGCTGATTTCAGCAAGACCTTTTTCCAAAGCTGTGACTCCCGTTTTCAGCTGGGCTATCGCATCGGTGAGGACAGAGAGATCATCTGTCATTTCCGACATGTCGGGCATTTCTATCTGCATTGAAAAGGGAATAGCTGAAAACTCGATACTGCCCATCTCAAGATCGGTTGCGTCAGCCTCGACCGATAATTTCCCTTCAGTACCGGGCAAAACTGTAAAGGTTATTATTTTGTTTTCACCTGCGTTTGCCAGAGTCGCACCCTTTGCATCGATGTTTGAGAAATTGCCGGTGTCGAGCTGAAGGCTTACCTGAAGCAAATAATTATCAAAAAATCCCGGATCGATGCTGTTATTCTTTCCGGTATCGATCTCGATCCTTAAATGGCCGTTGGCTCCTGCAAGATCCTTCGGATCGGTTTTTACATCGTTCAGATAATATGAAATATCTATGATCCACGGAAGATCACCGTTATCAATGTTTCCCTGATAATAAAACCTGCCCCCGGAAGCGTTTATCTTAACTTTTCCGTTCTCACTCACCAGCTCCCCTGTATCTGTAAGGTTCTTTACCGAGGAATAAGAACCATGATCATACACGATTCCCGGTTCTGTTACGTTCAGGATATTGACGACATATATGCTTTTTATCTTACCACTGTTGTCCAGAGACCCGTAAACCACTTCTTCCTTCGAGGAGATCCTGCCTTCTGAGCCAACCTGAGACTCTGCAGGATTCTGCGCTGCCATCAGGGGTATACCTGCTGATGAGATCAACAGTGTCATTGATAGTATTGCTGCAATTAACGAATGCTTCATGATTCTTTTCATATATTATCACCCTTTATAAAAGTTTGCTTTCAGAGTAGTTTTCTCGATGATCCTGTCACACAGGACAAGCAGGGCGGGAAGGAAACAGACGACCAATGCCATGGACAGCAGAGTCCCTCTTCCCAGAAGTATCCCCAGTTCAGATACGATGGGGCTGGATGAGGTGAATCCAAGGCAAAAACCTGCTGAGGAAAGGATCACCGCTGAGATGAGGATAGATATGAAATGTCCTTCCAGGGTGGATCTGATGGCTTCCTTCCTTTTCAACGATTTGCGGTAAAGCATGTAATTATCGGTAAGGAGTATGGCGTAATCCACCGTTGCTCCAAGCTGAACGGTGCTGATGACAAGATAGCCTATATAGCATAATGTATTGCCTGTGAAGTAGGGTATGGAAAGATTGATCCATATTGCCAGTTCGATAGTCAGTGTCAGCACTATTGGCAGGGTAACCGACCTGAAGGTGAACAGAAGGACGAGAAAAATGGAAACAATGGCTATCAGGCTCACAACACGGGTATCTTCTGTCACTACTTTTTTCATATCGTAGAGGCTCACGCTCTGACCCAATGAATATACATTTTCACCGTAGTACTCATTCGCTTTTTGCTGGACCTCCTCAACTGCAGCAAAAGCCTCTTCTCCTTCCTCATCGGTATCGGTATAAATAATGATCCGGCTGTAATTGTCCGAGTAAAACTGGCCTGTTATGCCGGGATCCAGATATTCGCCGGGGATAGTCCGGCCAACAGTTCTGGCATATGAAACCACCTGGGTCACATGGTCGATTTTTTCGAGATCGGAGCTTAACATGGCTTCTTTGGCCGGCTCTCCTTTTGGAACCAGTAATACTATGGGCGTTGAAACACCATACTTGTCGTTTATTTTCACCTGATCCTGTCCGCTTCTGCTGAAGGGAGATATGGACCCTGTGCCGTATAAAAAGTCAGTTCTGCTCTGAGCCAGGAAGCAGGGCACGGCAATGACGGCAACGAGCAAAAGCACCGGCACTTTGATTCCGGATACTATTTTGCTGATGATCCTGAACTCCGGCAGCAGCTTTTTATGTTTTGTCCTGTTTATAAGACCATTAAGGGACAGGGTAAGGGCAGGCAGGAAGACCATAATGGAAATAAAGCTTATAACGATACCCTTTACCAGATTAAGTCCAAGATCAGCGCCGATCCTGAACTTCATGAACAAAAGCGCCAGAAAGCCGAACAGGGTCGTTGCCGCGCTTGCCATGATGGCAGGGAATGAACGCTTCATGGCCAGAGTCATGGCTTCCTTTATATCATCTGTCTTGGTCTTGTAATCATCATAGCTGTGGAGCAGGAATATGGCATAATCCAGAGAAACAGCCATTTGGAGTATGGGGCTTATGGACTGGGTCATAAATGAAATTTCTCCGAAGAAAACATTTGTGCCCATATTGATCAGGACTGCTATGCCAATTGTGATCAGGAACAGAAGGGGTTCGATCCATGATGAGGTGGTGAGAAGCAATACGATCAATATTATAGGTATGAGAAATGCCATGGCGCTGAGAGTCTCAGATACCAGCAGCTTTTTTGAGGTGGCCAGGTTAACGGCATTTCCCGCCAGAGCGTTTTCTTCACCTATAAGCCTGTAGATCTCATCGGTGACAGAAACCTCATAGCCGTCGAGGATAGTGACCGAGAATAAAGCCGTATCATCCCTGTAATATTCCTCGACTATTCCTTTATCAGCCATCTCGATGGGTTCTTTAAGGTCGATCAGGCTGTCCAGCCATATCACCTCAAAAACTCCGTCAATAGCCTCGATTTTTGACTTATATTCCATAGCCTGCGTCAGGGTCACATTGTTTATCATGACCCTTGCATTTGGCACAGACTGGCTGAACTCACTGTCATTAATGGATATGGCTACGGTAGACTGGGCATTTTGGGGAAGATAATCGGTTATCTTATAGTTTATATTAACTATAAGCATCAGCAAAGCGCATACCAAAGCAAGTACAGTGAATATGATCACAACGAATTTGGTTTTTCCGGTCACGAATTTCGATATCAAATTCATAAATACCTCTTGAGATAATAGACAATGTGTTGAATAAATTTCTTTATTATAATATAATACCAATGTGTCATTATTACAACAAACAGATTATTAACTTTTGAAAGATGCTAAACAAAAGGTTTTAAAGTGTTTAAAATCCGACAAATCTGTTCAATATTTCTGGAAGTGAAGGAGAAAACAAGGAATGAAAGGCCAAAAGACAGACAGAAGAGTAAAATATACAAAAATGGTGCTCAGGGAGAGCCTGGTCAAGCTTTTGAAGCAAAAGCCCATCTCCAAGATAACTATCAAGGAGATCTGTGAGGAGGCGGACATCAACAGGGCGACCTTCTATACCCATTACAGTGATCAGTACGATTTGCTGCGGCAGACAGAAACGGGGCTGCTCAGCGACATCAATGAGTATCTGGCTGGCTATTCGTTCAGTGATAAGGATGGCTCCGAATCAATTCAGATATTGGAGAAGATATTCGAATACATCAAAGAAAATGCTGATCTTTGTTCTGTGCTGCTCAGTGATACGGGGGACATCTCATTCCAGCAGGAAGTCATGAAGATCGTACAGAATCAATGCATATCCGAATGGACAAAGAAATCGGTAAATAAGGAGCTGGCCGAATACATATATTCCTTTGCCGTGACGGGAAGCGTTGGCGTGGTCCACAAATGGCTGAAGGAAGGAATGAAGCAGTCTGCCCGCGAGCTGGCCGAGATGGTGATAAATCTGACCAACAGGGGAATTTCGGCTTTTGTATGAATGGTTGGACATATGGACATGGTTATGTCCCTCCTATATGACCATATCCTTCATGTGTCATTCTGAGCGAAGCGAAGAATCTGACAAGCGGGCATGTCGGCCTGATGGGAAAGACCATATGACAAAGTCACTCCATGAATGACAATCATGTTTTTTGGATATATAATGATTCTGTATTAAGGAAAAGGAGAGTTGAACAGTGAGACAGCAATATTATATGCCCACACGGGTTATCATGGGTAAAGACTG
>DULR01000106.1 GCA_012840245.1 Clostridiaceae bacterium | reverse complement strand
CCTCTGGAGAGCAAAACTTTTAAGACATGATAGTTTGTGCTATAATTACAGATGAACAGTCAAGCATACAGCTTGGCTTGATATTTGCCCTAAAATAAGGAGGACACTCTATGGATCGAAAACTCGGAGGCCGCAAAGAGCCGGGTGCTCCTGCCGCTGCAAAGAAAAATCCGGGCACAGGGATAATTTTGCTGTTACTTGCTGTTAAAGCTTTTTTTATAGCATTGGCAATCGTTTTTTCCTTAATGCTTGTAGCCGGCAGTGCTGCTGCCGGTCTCCTTGGCGGAGGAATATACGCTATCATCAAAACGACTCCCATGGTTGAAGCAGATCTGTTTAAAACTATGGGCTTCAATTCCTATGTTTATGATGCCAACGGAAATGTCATTGCAGAGCTTAAACGTGAGGAAAACCGTGTTTGGATCGATTACGACGATATACCCAAAAAGCTGATAGAAGCTTTTGTAGCAATTGAGGACAAGCGCTTTTTCGAACATAAAGGAATAGATTTCAGAAGAATAGGAAGCGCTATCATTACCTATGGAAGAAAGCTTTTGGGTGCAAATGTAGATATTGAAGGCGGGAGCACCATCACCCAGCAGCTGATCAAGAACCTGACAAAAAAGGATGATATAACTGTTCCAAGAAAGCTACAGGAGCAATGGCAGGCCCTGCAGCTCGAAAAAGTGCTGACCAAAATTGAAATACTGACTTATTACCTCAACAACATACCCATGGGAGGTAACTTCTATGGCATCGAAACTGCCGCCAAAGGATATTACGGCAAGGATGTCCGTGATCTGTCCCTGGCAGAATGCGCCAGCCTTGCGGCCATAACCAACTGGCCGTCGGAATACATGCCCATCAATGAGGAGAACATCGAAGCCAACCTCGCGAGAACCAAGCTTATCCTGAGCCTTATGCTCGAACAAGGCAAGATAACCCAGAGCGAGTACGATGAAGCCGTCAAGGAAAAGATAAATTTCCAGTATAACCCTGAAGCCGGAAAGGTAATGAAGACAAGCAACCAGTCTTACTTTGTCGACGAGGTTATAAGGAACCTGAAGAATTACCTTATGAAAACCAGCGGTTATACAGAGCAGGCTGCATTGGACATCATTTACAACAATGGTCTTCATATTTATTCCACCATGGATCCAAAGATCCAGAGCGCATTGGATGAAGTATTTACCGATCCGGAATTCTTCTCATTCGACAATAAATATACAGATGAAATGCCTCAGGGAGCCATGGTAGTCATGAGCAAGGATGGCTTTGTAAGAGGAATATACGGAGGCCGTGGCCCCAAGGAAGGCAGCGTGTTCAACCGTGCGACACAGGCTGAAAGATCTCCCGGATCGGCCATAAAACCAGTCTTGATTTATGGTCCTGGTATAGACACTAAAACTATAACAGCTGCAACTGTCATTGATGACGTAAAACAGTATCTGCTGCCGCCAAAAGAAGGCCAGGAAGAGCCGGAAGAGTGGCCGCGCAATGTTGAAAAGCAGAATTATGGCCTGACTACGGCCAGGATCGGCGTTTTCAAGTCCCGAAACGTTGTTGCCACCCTGCTCCTTAAAGATTACGTAAAACTTGATACAGCTCTTGACTACCTGAACAAGCTTGGCATTGACAGACGTGAGGAACGATATCTGTCGATCGCCATGGGAGGTTTCAATAAAGGAATGACTCCTCTTCAGATGGCTGCAGCCTATACTCCCTTTGCCAACAAGGGAGTCTATACGGCACCCATGTTCTTTACAGAAGTGAAGGACAGCAACGGCAAGACCATAATATCCATCAAACCCGAAAGAACTCAGGTATTTTCAGAGCAAACAGTCTTCATCATGGATGATATGATGACCGACGTTGTAGAGAGAGGAACTGCTTATCCCGAAGGAATTATCGAATACACAGACTCGGAAGGCAAAAAGGTGAAAATACCTTCGGCCGGTAAGACCGGAACCAGCGATTCTACCAAGGACAAATGGTTCTGCGGATTTACACCCTATTATGTTGGGGTAAGCTGGTACGGTTATGACAAGGCTGTTGAGATAGAGGACGGAGAGAAAGACAATGCTCTGCTGCTCTGGAATGCTGTAATGAACAAAATCCATGAAGGCATGACTCCGATACCATTCTTCGAGGCCACTCCTCCGAATATCGTTAAGCGCACCATCTGCATCGATTCGGGCAAGATTGCCGGAGACCTTTGCCGAAGAGATCCCAGAGGTGGCCGTGTTATCGAAGAATACTTCATCGAGGGCACCGAACCAGCATACAGCGATTTCTGCACTGTCCACGTGGAATATGAAGCATGTAAGGCTTCCCAGGATGCTCTTAAGCGTGATCTTCTGGCAACCGAATATTGTCCTGCCGATACTGTTGTCAAGAAAGTCGGCATCAGAAGACCGGTTGAATACAAACCGATGTTCCCTGACGATCCTTATCCTCTTGACAGTATTTATGAAATACCCGATGGAGAATATTGTACGGTTCACAGCCATGCTGTTCTTATTCCGCCGGTCAGTGAAGATAACCCGGAAAATCCAATAGATGATGACGGTATCCCTGAAGGTCAGCCACCTGCCGAGGATATAGGAGATCCTCTTGAAGAAGAAAACTGGGAAGGCATCGACTGGGAAGAAGGCAATCCAAATTATGATTAGACGAAAATCCATATAAAACAAGCGGCCAATAAGGCCGCTTGTT
>DULR01000105.1 GCA_012840245.1 Clostridiaceae bacterium | reverse complement strand
ATCACCTTGAAATCCTTATTACATGAGCGTTTCATGTATTTATATTATACCATGATTGTTATGTCCTTAACTACTCTTTTAGATAAAAAAAGCCCACTTTTCAGTGAGCTTTGTCTTCAGTCTGAGAAGGCCTGCACATATGCAGGCCTTCTTTTTTTATGGATATATTTAATTGACCTATTTTTTCTCAAGACCTTCGATAAGGTTCTTATAGGCCTGACGGATGCCCATTTCCGGATCGTCAAGCTTTCTCTTGCCCATAATCATTCCCGAATACTTGCCGTTTTTCATGAGGTAGTATCCATACCCGTCTTCGGTAGGTATGAGCTCGACAGTTATGACCTTATCAGGATCAGCCTTTTTCCGTGTGTATGTGAACCGGGCAAACCAGTCCCCTTTAGGTTCGGCATTAAGATCGAGCCTGTCTCCGGTAAGTCCGATGGCACCCTGATAATACTTTCTGAAAAGGCTTTCCTGATCACTTGTTTCCATCTTTATGCCGTTGAGCCTGAAGTCAGGTTCGGCATCACTTCCTATACTGTCATTTATCAGCAGCACGTCGGTTCTGCCATCCATCTCTATCACAAGCTTCTCTACGTCATATATGGTAGGAATGTATATAAATGTGGAGATAAGATCTATCAACGGCAGATCGACGAACTTCAGGTCCGATGAATTAACTGTGAACACAGTGTTGTCGTCATTCAGCATGCCGTAATATTTATCGTCTTTAAGGCTTCCCAGCTTCAATGTATAAGGTTTATCGGCTAAAGTATATTCGAAAACATATCTGGGATTGTCCAGCCCATATGTTTTCAGGTCCTGGGCATTTTCCTCAACAAATTCAGATACTCTGAATTTATAAATCCAGTCCAGGAATTTGGCAAACTCAGTATACTCAGCCTCCCGTTCCAGGGGTTCTGTTATTAACCATTCCGACTGGGATTCACCTTTTCTCGAATCAAAAACGACTTCACCGGATCTGCTGAACTTCAGGGCTGTTATATCATCGGCGGAAATGGCTTCGGTCCCGTACAGGTTCTTGTCCATTATGTCAAATTTTCCGTAAGATAATGTTTTTCCGCTATAACTGCTGATCGTGTATACCTGGGTACTTCCTTTTATTCTGCAATAATAGCCGTCATTGGTAGGTGTCTGTTTGCCTATCTCAATAGCATATTCCTTGCCGTCGGAGGAAATGAACGTTGTGACGACCGAGCCGTCGAGCCCATAAATGGTCGAATCCTGAGGATTCTCATCAATGAGCCTTTTTGATTCCAATACGTCGGCCGAAGTAGCGATGTTGTCCGCGATATTGCTGTCGACATTGAAATCCGGAGTAACCCAGAGATTTTTCTTTGTGGTCACTTTCTTTGTTCCCCCGTTTCCATCTTCCTCCAGGGTCAAAACTTCTTTTTCTTCTTTGGTAAGGATGATCTCGCCGTCTTTCCGCTTAAGGATCATTTTGGTTATATCCTGCCACTTGAAATCAAAGAGATCGACCACATCGGCTGAAGCCGTTTCACTTGGATCAGGCGAGGAAGTTGAGTCATTTCCCAGTTTATCCTTGTTGTTGCTTAAGAATATGAAGGCAGCGATGAAAACTCCCAGGACAACCACAAGTATTGTGATCTTTTTCCAATTCAACATTACAGATGCTTCCTCCTTATCCATACGAACAAGCCCGCTCCGATAATCATAAGAGGCAGTACGAATGACAGGGATATGAACGCAATGAACCTGGTCGACTCTGTCATGTTTATCGGAGTTGAGGCAAGGCTCTTTGCAGGAACTATTACAGAGTCGGTCTTATCCTGCATCCAGTTCAAAATCGACAGGATGTAACGTATCCCGTTGCTGTTTGTGGTATCCATCCAGGTGTCAGATACGAATACCGAGTTGCCTATAAGGGCGATCTTGCTTGTTTTCGAACTCTGGAATTCTGAAAGAGCTCCCAGCAGGAAGGGCCCAAGTGCTAATTCATTTGTCAGAAGATTCGTGCTCTGAGATTTTGAAGATGTCATGAACAACGGCTGGGTCTTTATCCATTGCTGTTCAGCCTGCAGTATGCTTACGCTTCTGCAGTTTGGCATGTAAATGAACAGTGAGTTCGGATCCAGATTGGTTGTCACATCATTGTTGTTAGGCTGCGGAATAATTATGTTGAAGTCATTCAGATACCATCTCTGGTCACCCTCTAATACATAGTCGTTGTTAAGAGCAAGTGAGTAGCGCTCGAAAATGGCATCAAAATTAGGCGTCGGAGTCGCTGTCTCCTGTACATCCATCAGGAATATGGCATCTCCGCCCTTCTCCATGTAAGCCAGCAGATTTTCCATTTCATTTGCGAGCAGATCGGTCTTCGGCGCAAGGAAAATTACTGCGGCAGCATCATCGGGAATGGCACCGGTAAGGGCCAGTTCCTGTACATCATAGTTGTTTGCCACCATGGTGCTCTTCAAATCTGAAAAGTTACTGTCAACGCTTCTCTCCCCATGGCCTGTAACAAAGTATACAACAGGAGTAACATCGGCTGTTACGCTTTTGATGGCGCTGGAAAATGCCCTCTCTATCTTAAGGGCAGAAGGATTTGAAGTGTAGCTGCTGTAATCATATTCGACCAGATCGTTCTGGGATATGACCTTTATCTTTTTGCCGCATTTGACGACTATGCTGTCATCCTTAAGACCCATGACCTGTTCAGGGTCAAGCTCCCTTTCAATAAATGTGGGATCTTTTATAATATCCACAAAACGGGTCTTTATCCTGCCGTTGCTCCTGATATTGTATTGCTTGAGTATATCCGCAATACTGTCAACGACATAATTCCCTTTGAAATTCTTCTCTTCGGTCAATATTATAACTTCGACATCCTTATCCAGATCCTTTATAAGGTTTATACTGGTTTCGCTAAGTGAAAACTTCTTGTCCTTAGTTATGTCAAAACGCAGTCTGTCCCTGACGAAATCGAGACCCAACAGTGCATTGAAAACTACGATTATGGCAATAATAACTGTAGTGACAGTTAAGGCGTATGAACCAAATTTCAGACTTTTATTGTTTATTTTCTTTATCTTGATCTTTTTCATAGCAATCACCCCTGACTCCAACGTTTGCGTTCAATAACCCTGACAGTGAGAATCAGGAATACTGATGCGTAACAAATCAAAAAGATTACTGATGTCAGGTCTATGATTCCTCTGCTGAAATCATCATACCTGTCCGATATGGAGAGCCACAAAAATGCTTTGTTGAGAATACCGCTGAAGAAGGTTGCAAGATAACCCACATTCTGTATGAGGAATATGGAAACCAGGCTTATTATAGAAGCTATTATCTGATTTTCGGTAAGGGAAGACGCAAAGATCCCCAGGCTTATATACAGGGCTCCCAGCAGGATATATCCGAGATATGCACTCAAGATCAGAGGGATATCCGGTTTGCCGGCCACCAGGATAATAATTGGGAATATAAGCGTGACGCCCGTCATAACCAGAAATACGCTGAAGGCTGCCAGGAACTTGCCCAGCACGATCTCGGTCACTCTGACGGGAGCAGTCAAAAGCAAAACTTCGGTTCCGTTTTTCTTGTCTTCGGCCATGGACCTCATGGTCAGGATAGGAACGATGAAAAGAAGAAGTCCGCTCATGATCGAAACAAGCTCGCCCGTGATGTCCGAACCGTATCCAATAAAGCTATTGAAGTAAAGTCCCATAAGAAGCATGAAAAGACCGATCAGCACGTATGCGATGGGAGAGTTGAAATATGATCTGAAATCTCTTTTCATTATGGCAAACATAATCAGACAGCCTCCTTTTCTTCAGTGGTGGTCAGCTGGAGGAAGATATCTTCAAGTGACAGATTGAGCGATCTGAGCTCCAGAATGGGGAATCCATGCTGAGCAAGCTGATTGAACATAGGCTTTCTGACGTCGATCTCCTTGTCGGCTTCGACTATATAGCTGTATTCATCTTCTTTGAGCTTGTTGCTCGTTTCCAGATATTTAACGCCGTATATGTGTGAAATTATATCTTTGACCTTGTTTTCCGGACCGGCCACCGTAACTGTGAACCTTGAGAAGTCGGTCAATGCCTTGGACAGGTTTTCAGGCGTATCGATGGCAGCTATTTTGCCTTTATTGATGATAACGACCCTGTCGCAGACCGCGCTTACTTCGGGAAGTATGTGAGAGCTCAGTATGATCGTGTGGTTTTTGCCCAAAGCCTTGATGAGATTTCTGATCTCGATGATCTGCTTGGGATCGAGTCCGACGGTGGGCTCGTCAAGAATAAGTACTTCGGGTGTGCCTACCAGTGCCTGTGCGAGACCTACTCTCTGCTTGTAACCTTTTGAAAGGTTCTTGATCAGACGATGGCTCACATGTGTTACTTTGACCAGTTCCATTATATCTTTCTTCTGGCTTTTCCATTCCTTTGCCGGTACTGATTTCAGCCTTGCGCAGAAATCCAGATACTCGTTGACCGTCATGTCCAGATATAAAGGCGGTTGTTCGGGCAGATACCCTATGTGCTTTTTCACCTCAACCGGTTTTTCGAGGACATCCACGCCGGCAACCTTGACGACTCCTGATGTTGAGGAAATAAAGCCTGTAAGAATATTCATCGTGGTGGACTTTCCTGCTCCGTTGGGGCCGAGGAATCCCAGGATCTCTCCTTTTTCGACCGTAAAGCTGATATTGTCCACAGCTTTTATCCTGCCATATGTTTTAGTCAGATTTTGAATTTCTATCAATGCTTTCCCTCCTTCTTCCTTCAAGCTGGAACCAGGACTTCTCCTGTCAGCCAAAAAGATGGCGGGCTTCCAAATGATAACATCAAAACCCGCCATATATACGATGATTTAATTATGCTATAAATTAATGAATAATTTATGAACATATTGTTAACATTTAGATACCCATAATATTATAACCGGAATCGACATATAATATCTCGCCGGTTATGCCGGACGAAAGCCCGCTCAACAGGAAAACAGCCGCTCCGCCGAGATCTTCGAGGGTTATGTTCCGTTTGAGGGGAGCTTTTTCCTCAACTATACCAAGAATATCGCTGAAATTTTTGACTCCCTTGGCTGACATGGTCTTTACCGGTCCTGCCGAGATCCCGTTGACACGGATGCCGCTGCTTCCCAGCTCATAGGCTGCATAACGAATGCTCGATTCAAGGGCTGCTTTTGCCACGCCCATTACATTATAACCCGGCGAAACCTTCTCTGAGCCTCGGTAGGTAAGAGTCAGAATGCTGCCGCCTTCGCTCATGAGCCCGCGGGCTCTTCTTGTGACAGAAATGAATGAATAAACGCTGATATCCATTGCCAGCAGGAAGCCCTCTTTCGAAGTGTTGACGAAGGTATCCTGAAGATCCTCTGCTTTTGCATACGCTATTGCATGGACCAGTCCATGAAGCACTCCATACTTCTGCCTTATCTCATTGAATACGAGATCGATATCCTCTTCATTTGAAACATCGCATTGATAAGCCGTGACCTCGCCCATACCGGCAGTCAGTTTTTGCAATGCCTCCTTTTCCCTTTCTCCGAAATAGGTGAATATAAGATTGGCGCCCTGGGACCTTGCAGCTTCGGCAATTCCCCATGCTATGCTCCATTTGTTTCGGACACCCATTATAAGTATATTTTTACCTTTCAGCAGATCTCCCATCTTAAAACCTCCGTATATTATCTAATATTATTATCTGATAATAATCAATATACAATAAAACGGTAATTGATTCAAGTCTGTGCAGTTATATACCCAAAACTTATGATTGACAAAAAGTGTTAATTTTCATGGAGTGAACTTTGAAGAATAATAGCGAAAAATGTCGAAAACCATTACTACATGCAGTTTTTGTTGACTTTATGTAAAAAGCATGCTATATTTTCCTTAATATTAAGTGTCCCTTGGGGAGGGGAATACCAATGAAAAACATAGAGAAAGTCAGGAGCAGGCTGAACAGAGCTATATCATCAGGCCACAGCCAGAGAACCATACTTGACATCAGCAGGCAGCTTGACGTACTTATTGTTGAAAAGATGAGATCTCAGAACAAGAAGTACATAAATAAAGGGTGATAATACTATCACCCCTTATTTATGTTCATTTCTTTTCATTTTTGACTCTTTCAACAAATCGGGCTATACGTGTCAGAGCTTCCCTTATATTTTCGATGGAGGTGGCGTAGGTTGCCCTTACAAAGCCTTCACCGCATGCGCCGAAGGCATTTCCGGGCACCATCAGGACCTTCTCTTCCATCAAAAGCCTTTCACAGAAGCTGTCTGAAGACAGACCCGTCGATGTGATATCAGGAAATACATAAAATGCTCCGACAGGCTCAAAGCAGTCAAGGCCTGCCTTTCTCAACCCATCCACCATGACAAGGCGGCGACGGTTGTATTCATCGGTCATCCGCCTCACTTCATCATCTCCGTTTCTCAAAGCCTCTATAGCTGCGTACTGGGCTGTTGTAGGACTGCACATCAGGGCATACTGGTGGATTTTCTTCATCTGCTCCAGGATCTCGGCATTGCAGCAGACAAATCCGATCCTCCAGCCCGTCATGGCAAATGCCTTTGAAAAACCGTTGATAACGATGGTCTTATATTTCATTTCAGGGAATCGGGCAATGGATACATGTTTCCCATGATAGGTCAGTTCGGCGTAAAGCTCATCAGATATCACAACAATATCCTTATCCTTAAGTACCTCCACCAGAGCAGCGTAATCTTCATAATCCATGGTAGCTCCGGTCGGGTTGTTGGGATATCCTATTATGATCGCCCTGGTTCTTTCGGTTATGGCTTCCAGAACCTGTTCAGGTTTCAGCCTGAAGCGATTCTCAGCCTTAAGCTCAATGGTGACAGGTTTTGCTCCGGTGAACATCACACAGCCTTTATATGCTACAAATGATGGTTCAGGAACGATGACCTCATCACCGGGGCCGGCAAAGGTCCTGACAGCTATATCGATGGCTTCACTGCCTCCTACCGTAACCAGTATCTCATCCCTCGGATCATATTTCAGACCGAATTTTCTTTCCATGTATCGCGAGATCTCTTCCCTGAGCTCTATGAAACCAGCATTGGACGAATAGTGGGTCCGGCCTTTCTCAAGGGAATATATTCCTTCCTCTCTGATGGTCCATGGGGTCTCAAAATCAGGCTCGCCTATTCCCAGAGAGATGGCGCCCTTCATTTCGTTTATAAGATCGAAATATTTCCTTATCCCTGATGGGGGAGTATCCAATATGTTTTTCTTTATTAACCCTCTTATCCTGCTGATGCTCATAATACCACTGCCTCTCTGTCATCTTTATGGTATCCGTTGAAAACTACATTGTTTTCCTTGTACTTTTTAAGCACGAAATGAGTTGCGCAGCTTAAGACAGATTCTATAGGCGCTAATTTTTCAGCTACGAAAAGCGCCACCTCTTTCATGGTCTTGCCTTCTACGACAACGAAAAGATCGAAACCACCAGACATCAGACAGCAGGCAGTAACCTGAGGATACTTGTATATCCTTTCGGCTACCTTGTCATATCCCTGGCCCCTCTGAGGTGTCACTTTTACCTCAATATAGGCAGTAACGATTTCTTCGTCAACCTTTTCCCAATCTATCAACGCGTTGTAAGCAAGAATTACGCCCTTTTCATCGAGCTCCTTCATCGCTTCCTCAACCTCTTCAGCAGTAGTTCCCAGCATAACGGCAATCTCATCACAGGTCAGTCTGCAATTCCTTTTGAGAATATTCAGCAATTCCTTTTTCATCAACCCATCTCCCTTCAAAAACCAAGGTAAAATCGTTATCTCCAAAAGCCGTATGAAGATACAAGAAAACCCTGCTGTTGAAACAGGGCTTTCCATTAATTATAGCACTTCTTTACATCAATGTGTATAAAAAGTATATCCGACAATTTTACAAATTCACTGCTTCTTCGTGGCCATCATTTTCGGTATATTCTGATTCCCTGCCGGATATGTAATTTTCAGCCTCTTCCAGCTCGCCCTGATATTTCGCAAGCATTGCGCTCACTTGTTCTTTCATCATTTTTATATCGCGTTTTATGTCTATGATTCTCTCTCTTTCTTTTTCAAGAGCCTGTTCCAGTCTTACTTTTTCCTCGGCCGCTCGTTCCTTCGCTTCTTCCAGGATCGCATCGGCTTTTTCCTGAGCGGTGATCAGAGCGCTGGCTATCCTTTCCTTTTCCTTCGCAAAATACTCGTTGTTCTGTGCAGCCGATTCATATCGTGTCTTCATTTCACGAATCTGCAGCTTGAGATTTGATATTTCATCATCTTTTTCCTTCAGACGAAGGTCAAATTCATATAGGATCTTCTCGATGTATGCATTTACATCCGATTTGTTGAACCCGAACATTGCTGTGCCGAATTTTTTCTCGCCTGACATAACCAACACTCCTATCGTAAATAATTAAATATACTTGTCCAGTAAATCCTTCAAATCCGATTTGGATCTGGCACCGATGATTTTTTCAACCTGGTTTCCGTCTTTGAAGGCTATTAATGTGGGAATGCTCATGATATTGAAATTCCTGACAAGCTCGCTTTCCTCGTCAACGTTGACTTTTCCGATCCTGAAACGGCCTTCGTATTCTTCGGCAAGTTCATCTATGGTAGGACTGATGGCTTTGCACGGACCACACCAGATAGCCCAGAAATCCAGCAAAACAGGAATTGGAGATTTTAAGACCTGTTCTTCAAAATTACTGCTTTTGATAGTCAGTACCTTATCGGAAGGCATATATGTACTCCCTTTCATCTTATTTGTTTTATCAGGCTGTATATTTAAGTTTATAATAAGTTTATAATATATTTCGTCTGTTTACAACAATATTTTACCCGATAAAACATATGCATATCAAATATAAGTTTAAATCATAGTATTTTTATAGTCTTTTTCGATTTTTTTTAGTAATATAATATGAAGTTAATTATATAAATTAATCCGGGATAAACATGAACACGGCGTATTAATCTGTATTCAAATGGGGTATATATAATTTTATGCAAGATGTCCCCCTCCTTGAATGACGGCGGGTTTATCTGATTTTTCAGCGGGAGCGCTGCCTTTCCCGGAATACATCGAATACGGGCAATGCCCTAACCGAATTTTTAGCCAGGAGGTCACTATGTACAAATTTGGGAAAATAAAAGTTTCAACTACATTGCCTGAAAAACTGTCAGGTCTTCGCGATATATCCTATAATCTTTGGTGGTCATGGAACATTGAAGCCATCGATCTGTTCCGCGAAATCGACTTGCCCCTTTGGGAAAAACTCAACAGGAATCCGGTACGTTTCCTCCAGGAGGTCAGCGTGAGAAAACTTGAGGAAAAGCTTTCCGACGCTGATTTCATGAAGCGCTACGAGAAGGTGGTAAATGATTTCAATAATTATATGAATCAGAAGGACACCTGGTTTCAAATAAATTATCCTGATTACAAGGATGAGCATATCATATATTTTTCAGCCGAATACGGGATCCATGAGGTTTTGCCTGTTTATTCGGGCGGGCTCGGGGTCCTCTCAGGAGACCACTGCAAGACCGCCAGCGATCTGGGGCTCCCCTTTACTGCCATAGGTCTGTTTTACAAGCAGGGTTACTTTGAACAGCGCATCAACAGCGAAGGCTGGCAGGAAACCCATTTCACCGACCTGAATTATTCCCAGCTTCCCGTCTCACCTGTTTATGATGCCAACGGCAGACCTTTGACAATCTATGTCGAGCTGGCAGGCCGTGTTGTATACGCGCGCATCTGGTGTATAAAAATCGGACGGGTCAATCTGTATCTGATGGATACCGATGTCCCTGAAAACAACCAGTATGACAGGACGCTCACAGAAAGGCTTTACGGCGGTGACAGGGAAACCCGCATCCAGCAGGAGATCCTTTTAGGTATCGGAGGTATTCGTACTCTTGACGCATTGGGCATAAAGGGTACCGTATACCATATGAACGAAGGCCATTCGGCCTTTATGGCCCTTGAACTTGCAAGGAAGCTTGTAATGGAAAAGAACATGCCTTTCCGTGAAGCCAGAGAAATCGTTTATTCATCATCGGTCTTCACTACCCATACTCCCGTCCCGGCAGGAAACGACGTGTTCCCGCTGGATATGATCGACCGCTATTTCAGCCATTACTGGGGCCAGCTTGGCCTTACACGCAGTGAGTTCATAAGCCTGGGGCTTAAGCCCGGCGACTCCAATGTGTTCAATATGGCCGTTCTTGCCCTGAATATGTCCGGAAAGAAAAACGGGGTCAGCAAGCTTCACGGTGCCGTGTCGCGCAGCATTTACAATCCGGTTTGGCCCGATATTCCCGAGGATGAGGTCCCCATTACCCATGTGACAAATGGTATACATACCATGACATGGTTGGCTCCAAGCTTCAAATATCTTTTCGATAAATATCTTCCGTCCGACTGGCAGAACAGGCTTTATGATCCCGCTGTCTGGGAAGCCGTTGACAAAATCCCGGACGAGGAAATATGGAAGACTCATAATGTGCTGAAAGCAAAAATGATCCGTTTTATAACCGAGAAACTAAAAAAGCAATACCTTCATAACGGCTATCCGCTGCACGAAGTGAACGAACTGGACAGCCAGTTCGACACAAATGCTCTTACCATCGGATTTGCCAGACGCTTTGCCACCTACAAGCGGGCAAATCTTGTATTCAGGAATCTGGCCCGCATAGAGAAAATACTAAATAATAAAAACATGCCGGTTCAGATCATTTTCGCAGGAAAGGCACACCCGGCAGACCATCCGGCCCACCAGATCATCAAAAATATCCATGACATCGCGAGAAGGGAAGGATTCCGGGGAAAAATATTCCTGCTCGAGAACTATAATATGACCGTAGCCAGACATCTGGTCCAGGGCGTGGACGTGTGGATGAACAATCCCCGCCGTCCGCTGGAAGCCAGCGGAACAAGCGGTCAGAAAGCCTGCATCAACGGCGTCATCAATTTCAGCGTTCTGGACGGCTGGTGGTGTGAAGGCTACAACGGGATGAACGGATGGGTCATCGGCGACGATACACCATTTGAGAACGAGCAGCATCAGGATGATTCTGACAGCAAATCACTGTACGATACACTGGAGCGGGAAATCATCCCTCTGTTCTATAGCCGTGAGAACGGGATCCCGGTTGGCTGGGTGGCACGAATGAAGGAGTCCATAAAATCCCTGGCCCCAATATACAGCACTCATCGCATGGTTATAGAATATACCGAAAAAATGTACATTCCCGCTATAATAAGAAACATCAGGATCCGCGAGACCCAGTACGGATTTGTACGGACCCTTGCAGAATGGAAACAGCTGGTTGAGCGGAACTGGCCTCATGTGAGCATCATGGCCAATCAGGACATACACGGGCTGGTGGATCACAACATCATGTCAGGTCAGGAATACCGTTTAACGGTCACTGTACAGCTTGCTTCGCTTAAGCCTGAGGATGTGAGGGTTGAGGTATTTTACGGTCCGCTTGTTCAGGACAATATAGTGAACGGTACTGCCATCGAGATGAAGGTGGTGCGTCAGACCGATGCTTCAACTTATTTCTACGAGGCAACCATCTGCATCATAGAAGGCGGAGAATACGGGTACTCTTTCAGAGTCCTCCCGAATCATCCCTATCTAATGAACAAGTTTGACCTGCCTTTGATCAAGTGGGCTGATTCCTGATCTGAAACAGCGAAAGGCAAGCATTTTCCAGCGGGGAAATATAAAAGGACCCGCTATTTGACATGTACTTGCCGTGTGCTATAATTTTAATTGGCCCCATGAAGAAGGAAATTATATTCAAGGAAGAATCAGCCATGATTGTAAAACTATATGGTAAAAAACGCTGCATAGCTGCATTACTGTTCGTTGTATCCATGATCCTTGGATCATTGTCCGGAACCAGGGTCAATGCCGTCGATGAATCAGAGAAACCTCAAACCGATGCCGTTTCAGCGCTGTTGTTCGATGCGCGGAGAGGCCAGATCCTTTATTCCAAAGCATCGGATGAAAGATCACATAATCCCCTGGCAAATCGTATCGTCGCCACTCTTTTGATCCTGGAAAAGGCTGATCCTGATGCTCTGGTAACTGTAAGCAAGGATGTCGTCAATACTCCCGGAGCTACCCTTGCTCTGACCGTAGGCGAAAAGTATGCAGTAAAAAACCTTCTTTATGCCATGCTTCTTACAGGTTCTCCCGATGCTGCCAAAGCTCTGGCTGAAGCCGTAGGCGGCAGTGAACAGGGCTTTGTGGATATGATGAACGAATACGCCCTTAAGCATGGGATGACAAACACTCATTTCACCGACAGCATCGGCACCTTCAATGAAAACCAGTACACAACTTCGGAAGATATCCGGATCATCATGAAGGAAGCTCTTGCCGACAGCAGCTTCAACAGGTTCTTCGGCACTCAGGCAAAGCCCTGGTATGACAAGAGCAAAACCCTCGTACTTACCAATACCAACAATATGTTCTGGAGCTATCCCGGAACCGACGGCGGATTAACTGCCAGCAACGACACTGAATTTCACAGCATCATAACGACTGCCACAAAGAACAATATGCGTCTGGTCTGCGTTCTGCTTGATGTGCCTACAAAGAGCATGTACAACGATTCTATCAATCTGTTGAATTACGGGTTTGACAATTTCCTTGAAGGCACCATCGTTACAGCCGGCAGCAGCCAACAGGCCATAACAGTCGAAGGCCAGACCCTGAACCTTATCGTAACATCCGACGTTTATTACGTACATCCAAAGGGAGAGGACTATATCAAGGATGTATCGATAAACGTCGATCAATCGGTGCTCAAGCCTCCTATCACAACAAAAACCATCGTGGGCACCCTTACATTTATCCTTGAAGACGACACCAGGATAACTGTAAACCTGTATCCTGACAGGGAAGTACTTCCCCAGAAAACAAGACGCGAAATATTAACAGAACGGCTTATGGAAAGTCGTGAGCTTATATATGTCATAATTGGACTGATCATTCTGGAAATCATTATAGGGTCTGTCAAACTCTATGAATATGTAAAAAAGCAGGTCGTCAAATCAAGATCCCGAAAAGCAAGAGGACATACCCCGATAAAGGGAAGAAAATGAGTGAGTAAAGGGGACGGAGACTTTGACTCATTTTTCGGTAAAAAGAGAAAATGAGTCAAAGTCTCCGTCCCCAAAACTCATTTGAACTTGCTTAAATATGCCTGGATAAATTCGTCTATTTCGCCGTCCATGACTTTCTGGACATTTCCTTCTTCATAATTTGTGCGGTGGTCTTTGACCAGGGTATACGGACAGAACACATAGGATCTTATCTGGCTTCCCCATGCTATATCCATTTGCTCGCCCTGGATCTGGCTCAATTTTTCGGCCTTTTCCTTTTCCTTCAGTTCCAGGAGCTTTGCCTTTAGCATTTTCATGGCCGTTTCCCTGTTCTGCACCTGGGAACGCTCATTCTGGCAGGCAACTACGATCCCGGTAGGGATGTGAGTGAGCCGCACAGCGGACGAAGTTTTGTTGACATGTTGTCCGCCTGCGCCAGAAGCGCGGTATACATCCATTTTTATATCATCAGGATTTATTTCCACTTCAACAGTATCATCCAATACGGGCATAACTTCCATGGAAGCAAAGGAAGTATGTCTTCTTCCCGATGCATCGAAGGGAGATATCCTTACCAGACGGTGCACGCCTTTTTCGCTCCTGAGATAGCCATAGGCATAATCGCCCGATATTTCGGCAGTCACGCTTTTGATACCGGCTTCATCACCGTCAAGCATATCCAGGACACGCACCGAAAAGCCGTTTCTCTCAGCCCATCTCGTATACATGCGGAACAGCATCTGGACCCAATCCATTGCCTCGGTCCCTCCCGCTCCCGCATGGAGTGTGATTATGGCGTCATTGCTGTCGTATTCGCCGGTCATCAGGGTCTCAAGGCGGATCTTCTCATACCGGCTGTATATGGAATCAAAATTCTGGCGAACTTCCTCCAGAACTGTTTCGTCCTTCTCCTCGATCCCCAGCTCGGCAAGGGTAATGGTATCCTCGCAGTCACTCAAAAGTTTTTTGAAGCTATCCAGTTTATTCTGAATGCTTTTGGTGCGCTGAAGCACTTTTTGAGAATTTTCGGTGTCATTCCAGAATCCTGGTTCGGAAGCTTTATGCTCCAGCTCCTCCAGCTCTTTTTTCAGACCGGCCAGGTCAAAGTGAATCCCCCAATTCCCTGATGTCCTTTTCAAGGCCTCTTAGTTCCAGAACTGCCTGTTCCAGCTCTATTAGGCTCATTTTCATCATTCCTTCCGTCACAGCCTGTTCAGGCTTTTTAATATGCTCATATATTATATAGTACAGACTTGTGAATTTGCAAGCTATTGCATAAGAGCTTCGCTCAGATCATATAAAAGGCGGGTTCTGGCAACTCAGCCCACCTTCAATGCATGCCAAATGCACAGCATTAAGGATAGGGATCCTTGCGATCGCTAAAAAAAGAATGAGCCAAAGTGTCCGTCCCCAAAACTCATCGTCCCCAAAACTCATTTTTCAAGACAGTCCCTGCGCTTAGAATGGCATCTGCAGAGAATTAACAGGGCGGCCAAATTCAGACTGGCCGCCCGTCAGATTTGATTCAGTCCCTTTAACCTATTTGGTATTGCTTTGTACAAGCTTGTTTATCTCCTCAGCCTGGTACACACGTACATAGTCGATCTCCATGGTCTGTGGCCAGATGGTGTCATCGATCCCTCTCTGACCTCCCCAGTTGCCGCCCACCGCGATATTCATCAGAAGGTGGAAACGCTTGTCAAAAGGCCATTCTTTAAAAGTGGGAGTAGCAACAAAGTCTGTAGGCCTGAACTTAAAATACATCTCCCCGTCTATGAAAAACTTGATCTGATCGGGAAGCCATTCAACGGCATAGACATGGAACTGCTCATCCACTTTTTCGATCACTTTAGATCCGGATTTCTGGGTCCCTATGGAATGGTAATACGATTTTGTATGGACGCTTCCGACGATCCTGTTCATGTCATAGCCCACATGCTCCATGATATCTATCTCGCCCGAATTAGGCCAATTGCCGTATTCCCAGTCGGTAGGGAGCATCCAGATGGCAGGCCAGGTCCCGCGTCCCCTGGGGAGCTTGGCCGAAACCTCGATCTTCCCGTACAACCAGTCACCCTTTCCCTTGGATATGAGACGGGTTGAGGTATAATCCATTTCGCCGTACTTTTCTTTTCTCGCTTCGATTATAAGCTTTCCGTCGGTGACCCGGACGTTGTCTCCTTCAGTATAATACTGGAGCTCGTTGTTTCCCCAGCCGTGTCCGCCTGTATCGTATCCCCATTTGGTTTCATCGGGCGGACCTTCATAGTCGAACTCATCCGACCAGACAAGCTGATAATTGAGGTTATTCTCGTCATATTCAAAACCAATGGCTTTTGGTTCGTAGCTTGTTTTTGCGAACGGCTCAGGTGTTATTATAACCGAAGGTGATTCCTCAGGTTCGTTTTTTTTGCCTGAACAGCCGGCCAGAACCAACGACAATACAACTATTATGCCTAATGCTTTTATAATCTTCATTCTGTCAATCTCCTCAACAGTATTATTTTATTCCTTGAAACCTGTATTCTCTATTCCTTCAATAAACTGTCTCTGGGCAAATACGTAGGTTATGAGAAGAGGCAGCATTGATATGAGCGTTGCAGCCATCCTATACGCTTCGTTGACTCTGTTGGCACCTTCCTGTCCAGGGATAGCAGGGGCCAGATTGGCAAATACGTTCTCGAATACCGACAACTGTATGGGCAGAAGTTTGATAGCTCCTCTCAAGAACGTGCCCGTCGTATAGGTTTCGTTCCAGTTCCATACAAAAGCGAACAGGAACACTGTGACTATCGAAGGAATGGATAATTTTACTATGATATGCCAGAATACCTGAAAAGCCGAAGCCCCGTCTATATGCGCAGCCTCGTCCAGCGCCGGGGGGATCAGTCTGAAGAAATTATAGAATATCAATATGAGTATGGCTGAGTTCACCCCCTGGCCAAACATTGCCATAACAAGCTGGGGAATTATGGTCCCTATAAGCTGTATCCCCGTTGAGCTCTGCACAGAAACGAATATCATGATCCTCGGGATGAGAACGACAGGCAGAGGTATTATGAAGGACAAAAGAACCATTGAGAACCAGAACTTCTTGAGCCTGAACTCATATCTCGCGAATGCAAATCCTGTCAATGCCGAAACTATGGTCTGGAATGCCGCCAGCACACCCGAATACCAGATTGAATTGAAAAGGGTTTGAGGCATTTGCAGGACATGATATGCGGTAATGAAGTTGGAAAAGGACAATTTTTCCGGTATCCAGTCAACCTCCGGGTTGATTATGTCGTTGGGCGACATAGTCGAGGTGGATAACATCTTCAGCAGCGGGAAAAGGAAGACATAGCTTATCGATATAAGCAGGACATAGGATACTATCCTGCTTGCCAGCCCCGACAGGATGTTATAGCCGAAAATCCTATATCTTATCTTATGCAATATCATTTTCTTGCTTAACGGCTGCTTTATCTTTTTTGCCTTATTCAAAACAGATACCTCCATTACCGTCATCCTCTCGTTCTATACTTCACAACAGGAGCCACGACCTCTTTATTACGGAGCAGCAGGTAAGCCAGGCCGATCATCAAAGCTATGACCAGACTGTAAATATATGCGTAGGCTGATGCCAGACCAAGACCTGCGGCTGTATTGTATATTGCCTCCTGGATCATCGAATATACCGGATTTATCGGGAACATCCCAAGCTGCACAATGGTATACAGTGTCGAAATTAGCGCTATCGGCTTTATGACCGGAACGGTTATTTTCCAGAAGCTTTGCCATGGGCTAGCTCCGTCTATCTGCGATGCCTCGTAAAGCGATATGTCAATTTTCTGAAGACCGTTGATAAACAGAACTATGGGTATCCCCGTGAACCACAGAAGCATCGTGAAATTCTCAAAAAGAATGTATATGATCCTCGCTATGAACGGACTGAAATTATATACCATGCTGAATATAAAAATCTGATCCACGAACATGATATCGGTGCTTCCTGTATCCATCAGCTGGTGCATTACAGAACCTGAAAGCACTATAACAGGCAGGAAGAATATGGTCCTGAAGAACGAACGGAATTTTAACTTCTGGTTCAGCAGGATCGCCAGGATGAATGCTATAATAACTATTCCCGGCACGTATACCAGCGCCATCAGGATAAAACTCAGCAAAGCCGGTGTAAATTCCACGTTTCTAAGAAGGGCAGTGATATGGTTCTCAAATCCAATCGGCGTCAGTTCCCAGCCGAGGGCGGTATTCTTCACATTATGAAAGCTCAGATAGAAAGTATAGAACAGCGGGAAAAATGTGAACATGAGAAATCCCAGCAACCAGGGCGACAGGAACAAATAGCCCCTGATATTGTCTCTCCTTCTTTTTCCCTTTCCTGTTTTGACTGCATGCTTGCTCATTTATCGGTCACCTCCTGGCAAATACATGGTATGAAAGCGGTTCGACCTCTTCATCCCTGTATTTATACGGGTTATCAGTATAATTGATAAGGATTTCGATCCCGTTTTCATATGTGTTCAATACTATACCGTTATCAAGGACCTCTCTGTCTGTCCACTTTGTATCAGCCACCTGGCTGAGCGCGCCGTTTACCGTCGTATATATTCTCTGGATCAGTTCCTTATACAGGTTGTACTCGGTTGAATAAAAATTCGCCGAGTTGGTGGATGCCAGATAGTGTGAAGACTCATGAGACAGCAGGAACGAAGGATAAACATTGAAATCGATCATTCTGAGGCAGTCCTTGTCTGTGTAGAAAGAGAAGTTCGAATAGGGCGCATAAAGCTCAATGCTGTCTGCGAGCACCAACTGCAAAAACGGCACATTATCGGTCTCTATTACATACTGGGTCGAGAAAACAGGCGCATTAAGGAACCGGTCAACATAAGGCCACAGATATTGGTTGGGTGTATAGGCATTTATCTTATAGCCCTCATTGAGTTCCCTGAAGAGATTCTGATATATGAAGATGGCCTCGCTCACCGTATTTCCCTGCCTGCTGTAATCACTCAGAAGCTTGTTTGAGATGCCGTCGATAGTAAATGACACAACACCCAGATCTTTAAAGATATCGGTCTGTTTTTCAAGCCATTCGGCTGATTTTCTTGGTTTTGCATAACTCAGCATTTCGATCGGGAAGCTGGTGAATCTTGAATGCCAATATTCATTCAGCCATCCGTTTATGTGCTTCGTCGCATTTGAAGGCAGAGACATCTGCACCTCGTTGATGAGAGTATAATCCTGTGAAAATGAGACATCCATACCTTTTTCTTTAGCTGTCTCTATCAGATCGATGAAATCATTCTTTCTTCCGATTTCACCGCTCCAGCTCACCTTCCACGGTTTGCCGGTGGTTATGCCGCCTTTCTGGAATCCCAAAAGGCCGCTCGATATCCTGGTTATGCCCATATCATAGATATCCAGCAGGATATCCTTCGTCTGGGAAGCAGTGGTCACCACTACATCTTCATAGCCGAAAATGCTTTTCTTGACATCAGACATTACGAAGTCAAGCCTTATAGGTATCTGATCTTCTTTTTGCTTCCTGTCGGCAATGATCTTTGAATCCCTGAGGTATTCCCTGTACCTCAATGCCATTCCCACATAGTCTGCCGAAGGAGAACCGTCTGATCCGTCACCCTGAAGGAAATCATACCGCATTTCAATATTGAAATGGTTCCTTTCCTCCATTATTGTGAAGTATCCGTCACCTCTTCTGTTGTATACCTGGTGATAAGCGGTGTTATATACGAACCTCGGATAAGCCCAGTTATAGTATGTGACATTCTCCTCGGGCATGACTACGATCTCCATATATTCTCCGCCTTCGACAGCATATGCAACAAAAGCGTTCTGATTCTGTCCGTGAGCTATCCCGAACACAGGCATGGTAGGATTTTTGAAGGGCACATAACCCTGATCGTTTTCATAGTAATATGTAGCCTGGCTGTAATCTTTACCGTATACATCGCCTACATAGGGTTTCAGCATGCTGCTGTTGTTCCTGAAACGTATCAGTGCGCCGCTTCCGTCGGGGACCAATACATAACCGGGTATCATGGTATTTGGAACGCGAATATTGTATTCCTGTTCTTCTTCATTCCAGTGGACCTTCACACCACCTGAAGCACCAAGGAAAGGAGAGATCAGAACTGCTGCCACTATGTCTATATCCGCACCCTGTATCTCATCATCCCTTATTTCATAGCGTACGCCATTATCGTCGAAATAAATATGGACCTTCATTTCAAGGAGGATATCAGCGAATGATATATCGAGCCGATAATGGTCATCGGAGAACTTCATGAGCTTTGAAGCCTCTTTGCCATGAGGTGCGCTTGAGGTTCGTTTTATATTCAGGGTCGTATCATAATACTCAACTGTTATCAGAGAATTCGCGATTCCTGTATAAGTGGTATTGAGCTTATCCTCCTTCGGAACATAATTCGGGGTCTCACCCTTCTCGATGGCTTCGTCTATGGCATCGTCGATATCCTTGGAAAAAGGTATGTCAAGTCCTGTCTTCCATGTATAACCGTTACGCTTGTCATATACTGCCAGAACATCTCTGTCATCACGGAAATAAAACCTGAAGTTCTCAGTCTCATACAAGAGGTCAAAGTCCTCAGGATACCGGCTTACAAACTCCATGGGTTCGGGATCGGTCAGGGTATCCCTGTTAGTTGGTATATACTCTCCCGCTGATGAGGGCAGGACTAAAACCATTATAAGGAGAATGACCATTGCGGCAGATTTCTTCAATTTATCTGGTAACATTTCTGATTGCCTCCTTCACAATGGATTCAAAGAACTGATACAACTGTTCAGCCATGATGATTATGATCAGAAGGACCACGATTATAATCAGCATGAATAAAACAGTCATCAGAATGCTTTTGATCGCTACCCTGGTATCATAATTATGATTTTCCTGTACCCCCAGCAGGATAAGAAGCCCTGTCCATACGATACCGGTAATGGTTATCATCTGCAGGAAGAAAACTTCATTCAGAGTAAGGAAGTGTGACAATATTGTTGTCAGAATCAGCGATAAAAGCAATGGTCCCATCGAATAGCAAAGCATCTTGTAAAGCTGTCCAAGCTTTCCTTCGCCGTCGTTTATGGATGAAACCAGATAATTGCACAATACGAACAACAGTGTCAGTGAGAAAAAGCCTATAACATTTGCCTGATAGTCTATATCCTCAATGGCGACCTTCTGATAAATGAAGCCCTTTCCTACGAGCGACGCCATGAATGCGACAAATGTGCTCAAATAGACGATCGTAGCTCCCACATACGAGCCCCGGTTGCCTTTTTTGACCTCATAGAACGAATCCAGAGGATGGCTGAAGAAACGGAACATGTACAAGGTATCCCTGACCGGCGCAATATTGTAAACACGTTTGACCAGGCTTACCGGAGCAGCCAGGAAACCTGTCGCTCTGTTTATCAGCCCGATCAGTTTTGAAAGCAAGTAAATGCCAACGCCTATAAGCAGGATATATGCCAGGTTTTTCTGGAGCCAGATGTTTCTAATTTCCCAGAAAGACTGTGAGTAGTAGTATCTGTTACCGGCGATCTCGGTATGATACATGGCCTGTTCATACTCCTGCTCGAACAAGAGGTTCTTTCCGATGTTATTATGAGCAAGGACCGACATCTGGTTAAGCTTGAGAATGTTTCTCCACAGCGCTATCGATTCCTTGTAGTTTCCTGTATTATATTCCCTCAGAGCTCTGTACACCAGCTGGGAATACTCTGTGGGAACGAAGGATTGGATGAATGATTTTTCGTTGTCGGCAGTCCATACGTTACCTTTAGAATCCACAGCCACCGAGGACAGGGAGGAGAATATTCCCGATACATCCTGCAGGGAGTTGAAAGCGCCAAAGGAATAGATAAACTCTCCTTCGGTAGAATATACAAAAATCAGTCCTGCTTTGCTGACCGCATAAATGATTCCGTTCGCGTCTACAAAAAGGTCTATCAGGTCGTCGGTCGCTATAACAGGATCCTGAAACATGCTCTGACCCGCAGTATTATGTTTCTTTACCGCCTGCTCCACATCATCGCCATTGGTGGTGCTGTAAAGGATTCCGTTCCGGTCCACCGTCAAGTTGGAAAATGTTATCGGTGTCCTTCCCAAAAGCTGCTTTTTCTGCGCTTCGGTGAAGAAAAGATCCTGAAGTCTCTGCACAAATGTAAGTTCGACCCTGTTTGAAGCAAAGTATCCAAGGAACTCGCCCGAATAGGCCAGCTGTATTATCCCGTCATAAATACCCTCGGCAAGGACATACATATTTCCGGCTTCATCGACTGCAACCTTCATAGGATTGAAATCATTGGTTCCATATGCCGGCGCCGTGGGTCGTCCGAAGGTTTCGATAAGCTCGCCATTTTCGGCAAAACGCAGTATCTGGGATGATGACACATCTGCAACATAGATCTCATAATTTTTCGTCACATAAATTCCGGTCGGAGATATCATTTTTTCATGTTTTATTTCTTTTACGATCCTGCCGTTCACGGTATTATAAACAAGAATGCGTTTGTTGCCCGTATCGGCGATGTACAGATAATCCCGGTCATCTATAAATATATCCTCTGGCTTGTCAAGCTCCAGATCGGTTATGGTCCTGTCAGGAAGGTATGCATCCTGTGTCCGTATGTAGCGATCCTTGGCATCCATGGAATATGTGTAGGAAGTAGCCGGAGAAGCAAAACATACAGGAGCTTCCATGAACAATACCACACATAATATCAGAACTACTAATACCGGCAGTTTTTTCATGACGAACTCCTTTCTATTTGATACCTGAATGAACCATTGTACTCATGACCTTGCTCTGCATGAAAATGAATATTATAAGGTTAGGAAGGAACATTATCAGTCCCGATGCAGCCGCCATGCCTGCTCCCGCTATGGATACCGATCCTGTGACGTTGGAGAAGTTGCTTGCAGCCAGCGAGTTCAGATAGAATGCAAAGGTTTTCAATGTTTCATCGGTAATATAATAATTAGATGATTCAGCCGAATTCCATACCGCCTGGAATGTCAGAATGGCTACTGTGGCAAGGGCAGGTCTTACAAGGGGTATTATGATGCGCCGTATGATGTAGAAATCCTTTGCCCCGTCAATCCTTGCAGCCTCCAGGATGCTGTCGGGTATCTGATCTATAAATTGTTTTACCAGGAACAATCCAACCGGAGTAGCCAACAAAGGAACGATGTGGGCCAGGATCGTGTTGTCCATTCCAAGGTTGACTACTACCAGATACCTTGGGATCATGACCGAGACAGGTACAAACATCAGCGCCATTTGATTGATGTTAAGAAGCACTTTCTTTGCCCTGAAGTTTTTCTTGGACAAGGCATATCCGCTAAGGACCACAATAAGAAGGGTAAGCAGGAGCGTAATCGCTGTCAGGACAACAGAGTTCAGCAGATATCTGCTCATGGGCACACCTGTTGAGGATGCTGTTCTGAACAGCTCCTGAAAATTCCTCAAAGTCGGCTTTTGAACAAAGAACCTCGGCGGGAACATGAACAACTCATCCAGCGGCTTGAATGCCTGGTTTATTATGTAGACTATAGGGAGCACCATAAAGACGCTCAGAGGAACCAGTATTATATAAAATTTCAGTTGTGAGAAGCTGAACCTCGTGGGATTAATCTTCGTACCCTGGTATGCCATAATATCTCCTCGCTTCACATTTAGTCTTTTTCAGTAAACAATTTATGGGCTATCTTCGAAAAGCAGGTGACCAAGAACAGCAGCGCAACTGAAATGGCTGCCGCATAACCCATTTCATATCTGGTAAAGCCATAATCTTCTATGTGGTTTATAATGACATTGGCCGCATAACCCGGCGTAGGATTGGCACCGCACAGTGTCACTCCTATCCAGCCTGTGTTGAAGGCATTGACGATAGCCATAACAGCCCCGAACAGCATCTGAGGCTTCATTGACGGAATGGTTATATATATGATCTCCTGGAATCTGTTTCTGAGACCATCCATGTACGCAGCTTCATAAAGCTCCTCATTGACATTGAGGATACCTGCCAGCATGGCCAGGAACCCTATGCCCATTGAGCTCCATAGCGATACGAGTATCATGATCCCCATTATGTAATCAGAAGACAACAGGAACTGTATCGGCTTGTCTATCAGTTCAAGCCGGAGCAACAGAGCATTTATATAACCGGCCTCATCTCCCGAGAAGAGAGTCCTCCATACAACGGTGATAAAAACAGGTCCCACCATAGAAGGAGTGTAGAGAGCCAGCGCCATGATGGTTCTTGGAAGCTTTTGGATCTGCGCAAGCATCCATGCGGTCAAAAATGACAGGATATATCCGCCCGGGCCTACTATTATGGCATACTTTACCGTGTTGGGCAGTATATATCGTGAAAACACCTCGTCCTGCGTAAGCAGAGTTATATAATTGAACAGCCCCATGTATCTCGGCGGCTCGATAACATTGAAATAAGTAAGGGACAGCGCTATCGAAACCGCGATCGGTATTGCGACGAACAGCATGAAAACTATTCCGTAAGGGAGAAGAAGCCCAAATAAAGATAAAGCGTCTCCCAAAGATTTTTGCTGATATTTTGCACGAAGTTTAGCCCTCATTGCCTTTATTCACCCCGCTTTTCCTCATTTGCTCTTCAACCCACTCCACAGTAGGGATTTTATAAGGTTTGAGAACATTGCCGTTTCCGTCGATAAATCCAAACTCTATCATCTTCTTGCGAATTTCACGGTTTATGATTATGGTCTGCCTGTCGATGGCCACTCTTGTGATGGCCCCTTTGAAAACGCTGTCATTCCAGATATCCGATAATCCTCTTTCAAGCATATATTGTCCGGGTGTTCTGGGCACATCGGATATCCATTTGACTTGCTCAAGAATGATCTGCTTGTCTTCATATTCGATGGGTGAATTCTTTATTGCCTCCAGATTGGCCGGCAGCCAAACATAATCGGGACCATATGTGGAAAGGAGCAGGTATGAATATTCGGTCTGAACCTCTGTCGAGAGCCACCATTTCAGAAATTCCCAGGCTTCGGCGGGTCTCTTTGATTTTTGCATGATGACAGCCCCTGACCCGTTTCCGATATACCAGCGGGAAACAGTGCCATCCTCACGTCTGACACCCGGATAATTGGCAAGACCCCATTGTCCTTTTAGCTCAGGCGCGGCATTCTTGACCTGCAGATATGTATTGAAGTCGGTTATCCCTATGGGCAGCATTCCATATCGGAAAGAGTTATAGAATATGGGAACCTGCTCAGGAAGCGAATAGACCGTAAACAGCTCGCTTAAGAAGCTCATTCCCTTAACTCCCTCAGGAGTATGGATGTTTGCACTCAATCCGTCTTCGGTATACAGGCTTCCGCCGAACTGATAGATCAGTGTGCTGGTCTGGTAGAACCATTTGATGGCTATTCCGCCCGCTATAGGATGGTAGAAATTCATGCCATACCTTTGCAATGTGGGAAGCATGTGGATAATATCCTCCCAGGTGTCGGGAACTTCAAGACCAAGGCTTCGGAATATATCCTTCCTGTAAATTATGGAATTGAAGTTCAGCGTTTCGGGAATGGCATATACACCTTCATTCAGAATATATGGAATGAATGCGCCCGGTACGGTGTCTGAGGCTACTTTCCAGAAATCGTCAAATTGGGTCAGATCATATGCCGCACCACGGATGGCGAAATCATAGGGCATATATGATGGGAGCCCCAGTGCCACGTCGGGGGACTGATTAGCCGCATTTGCCAGTATGATCTTGTTCGGATCTGGCATGACCGATATCTTGACCTTTATTCCCGTATCCTTTGTAAACTGGGAGTCAACCATCTTTTGCATCAGATCGACATGGGCGATGGAACGGCTGACCCAGATGTTGAGCGCAGTTTCATCATTCTGTATGATATATTTTTTATTGGTGAAGGTCGCGCCGAGAGCCTTCAGCCCGGCTCCCATCTTCTCGAAAAATCCTGCATTTTCGCGACCCAGTCTGGCATCGTTATAAACATATATGGTATCAAGAGACATGGGCTGACTGCTCACCCTGTCAATGGAATCACCCAGCATCTGTGTTACCGAACCTGTTCCGCTGTACAGATCTTCAAAATACAGGGGCAGCTCATCCGGCTCTTCCTGCATAAGATCAAGCTTTACCAGCGCCTTTTTGAGATAGGACAATGTGGATGACCGCGATTCATTGGGCGCGTATTGCTGAAGATCCTGGATTATACCAAGGATCACGACTTCATATGCCTCGAGGAAGGAAGCTGTTTCGGGAAGATATCTGGTAATCTTCCATGTTCTCTTCCTGTCGACTTCCTTACCCGTTATTTTTCTTATTTCCAGAGAAAACTGGTTTATATGGTCGATCAGGAACTGCATATCCTGCATGCCCTGAGCTACCTTTTCATTTTCAGCTCTCAGTGATATGGTATGAGTACCCTTGCTCAGGTAAAACTTATATGGCGTTCCATCTTTGGCTGATATGGTCTTGTTCTTCCATATTCCGTCGCCGGTATATTCGAAGCCATAGCTCCTCATCTCGGCGAAGGGTATTTTCCCGTCTATTTTTATGGTTCTGAAAATTTCAAAATCACTTTTGCTGTTATTATAATGGACAGCTATCTCATAAAATCCATCCTGCTCCACATTCACCTCAAAAGAGGCTTCCTGGCCGCCCATTCTCCATCCTGCGCCATCGATGATGTTCAGCTTTCTGTAAACAGGATCGAAGGGTTCGACCGATGGAGACTGGTTAGCCGACAGGCGAACAAAGGACGAATTTTTCTCGGTGTACATAATTGCGTCTATAGGATATATGGCCTTCGGGGATCCGCCTGTGAAAGAACGGAGATATTCCTCATAGGAAGGTATTTTCTGTGGTTCCTTCACAACAAGATCTCCAAGGTACAGATCGTTCGATGATTTATTTATAAACTCGATGGTGTTTTTTCCTTTTTCAAGTCTGAAAAGCAACGGTTCGACCGTTATATATGTATTATTATATAAATCAAGGGGTGTCCACTCTACTATCCTGACCTGATTGGGAAGGGACTCATCCCCGTAAGTATCCAGTTCGAATTTTTTGGATTCATCCTTCCACCGTAAGGGAACATCAATAAGCTTCGCTTCATCAAAAGGATATTGTCCGTTGATTTTCACTTCAAGGGTCAAATTGCCCAGTACGTCGGCTTTTATGTAATGATCGACGACGATATGATAATATCCTTCCTTTTCAACATCGACTTCATATACGGCTGATTCGTCTATATTGATTTTGCCTTGAGTTCCTGCATATCCAAGATCTTCATGATTCTTAGCGCTTATCAGCGTACCATGATAAACTTTGTCGCCATAATTGATGTCGGCTCCTTCGATATAATCCAGATAGGTGTTCCTTTTATAATTGAGAGTATTTTTAAGCAAATCACGGCTTTGCTTCAGCAACGCCGGATCTACCTCAATATGCCCCGTATCGACGCTTCCGGTAGCGATGATCAGATATGTACCGAATACGATTAGAGCTATAAGACATATTGCTATAACAACCTTTTTCATATGGGCAGCTCCTTTTTATATATGCCTCGATCCCCATTATTGATTTCATCAGAAATCATTATTCAGAGAGAGATTTTCACAGGGTGAAAATCTCTCTCTGTTCTGATTATTTGTCTATGATGTCACTTGTTTTCTTAAAACCCTAATCTTTATATCCGTAATATTTCTTGAGAGCATCCTTCAAAGCAGCATCAGACTGTCTGAACCTCTCGTTGGCTACGATATTCCAGTCATTGAGCTTGGATTTCAGAACATCCACGAAGTTGGCATCTGTTCTGCGTGCTCCGGTAATATCCGGATTCCAGTAGTTCTTCCATTCATACAGGTTTTCTTTGCGAACACCTTCTTCATAGAAGTAGTAAGGATATGATTTGTCGGAGATATCCCAGAATTGTCCTTTTTCCCAGATCTCGAGCACTTTGTGGAAACCGGGCATCTTGTTCTTGTCTGCGAATCTCTGGTGGGTCTCAACAGAGTACCAGATATCCATCTGTTCTTTGAACGCATCTCCGGTCACCAGCGGGAATGAGTCGTTCAGACATGTCTTTAAAACTCCACCGTCATTGAATTTCTGTTCAGCGCGAGCCTTGACCGCTCTTGTATCGCCTACCCAGAATGTAGCGAATGTGTATGCCAGTTTCAGCTGAGCAGCTTCGGTTTCCGACAGTTCGGGATTTCCGTCATCGAGTGCATAGTTGTGAACTGCGAACGGATCCAGTACAACGCCAACAGTATTGGGTTGATATTTGGTCGCCGGTCTTGGATAGATATCCCAGTCATCAGCCTGGACTCTGCCCCAGTGATTTGGATCGGGATGTGCTGCGTCGCCCATCATCCACGGATCACCGTCAAGAGTGAGGATCTTGTTGCTGATGAAGAATTTGAAGCCCCACCACCAGTTTTCATCCATGACTTCCTGAGGGATGTTGCCTATGTCATTCTGTGCCCAGACAGCGGATTTTGCCATCTTCGGGATGTAGTTGATGAGATCCTTA
This sequence comes from Clostridiaceae bacterium, assembly GCA_012840245.1. Taxonomy (GTDB): domain Bacteria; phylum Bacillota; class Clostridia; order DSM-8532; family DSM-8532; genus DTU059. The sequence goes on along the minus strand of DULR01000105.1, from coordinate 18,116 downwards.
ACATCATCGCCGTTAAGATTTACATAATCACCTTTGCCGTCGTGTTTAGCCATCTGATAGATTATTGATTTTGATCCTGTTTCGATGAAGGACAGCGGAACGTCCATTGCGCCCCAGAAATCCTTATTGTTTGCCTGGCTGACGAAATCGACATATTCGTCAAGAGTCCAGTCGGGATCAGGAACGTCCAGGTTGTTGTTTTCAGCCAATGACTTGTTTATGAATACGCCCCAGGGAAGGAGGTACTGAGGAAGTCCGCCCTGGAATCCGTTGAAGTTCATCATGGCCATGACCGATTTGTTGAAGCTTTGATACATGGGATCGTCCTTGAAAATAGAAAGGTCAGCTACCAATCCTTTGGATATGTCGCCTACCAGGTCTGTGCTTGCGTACAGTGAAGGATAAGTGCCATGCTCAGCTTTGAAATTCTCAAGCTCCTGAGCCCATGGTGTGTCATTGTCGTCAGGTCCGCCGGACTTAGCGTATACGCTGATTTTAACATTCGGATAAATAGCGTTGAATGCTTTTGCGGTAGCATATGCAGCCGCGATGTTCTGTGATTTCAGATCATCAGGTGTCAGATCTTTATGTCCGATATCTTCTATGTATGAGTTATCACCGGACCAAAGCATAACCGTAAGTTCACCTGAGACGTTGGTATCAAGAGCGGTATATTTTGCCTTTCCACATGCTGACAACATTGCTGCGAGGACCAGAATTACCAGTATTAGTCCCACCCATTTTTTCATGTTAACCCTCCTATTTTTATTTTTAAATTATTTATTTTCAAATTCCCGCCGCAGTATTACTGCAACAGGAAATTGAAACGAATTAATTATCTGAATAACTTAGTCCGAAACCATATGGGAATAAAACTTTCTGCGGGTCATAATCCTTGTAGTTGACATTGTAACCGAACTGATCTGCACTCCTGGGCCAGGTAACAGGCAATTTCCCTTTAAAGTCGAAGTCTCCGAAAATACAGTCGGCAATACCTGCTCCCCCTTCGCTCCCGGGCAGCCATGCCATTACGAAACCAGCCCAATCCTGTATTTCCTCAGTGATGATCATCGGCCTTCCGGCAAGCATGACGGTAACTATGGGAAGACCGGTTTCTCTGGCAAGTCTTACGGCTTCCAGATTTCCCTCCATGGCAGTATTGCTGTCAAGGGTCAATGATCCGTTGTCTCCGATACCTTCGGCATATGGAGCTTCACCGATGACAAGTACGACTGCATCAGCCTCATCGGCCTTCGTAAGATCTGTAATGATCCTTCCTCCGTTCTCCGCAGCTACCGCTTCAAAGGCTTCCTGTATCGTCGTTCCGGGAACCAGGTCACTCTTGTTGCTGCCCTGCCATTCAATGGTCCAGCCTCCGCACTGGTATCCTATGTTATTTATACCCGGTCCGATAAGAAGAATATCTGCATTTTTCTTCAGCGGCAATATGCCGTTTTCGTTTTTGAGCAGGACGAGCGTCTCTCTGACAGCTCTTCTTGCCAGTTCCCTGTGGGCTTCGTTGTAAAAGTCCTGCTCATTTCCTTCGGCTACAGGGTTATCCAGTATATTATACTTTCTTTTTACTCTCAAGATTCTCCTGACCGCGTCATCCACCCGGTCCATCGATATCCTGCCTTTTTCGACGCCCTTGACGATAGCATCTATGGTCTCTTTCCACATATTGGGCTCCATCAGCATGTCGACGCCGGCATTTACGCATGCAACCACCTGATCTTCGAATGATCCGGGCAGTTGATGAAGAGCTTCCCAGTCCGAAATCACAATTCCCTGAAAACCAAGCTCATCCTTCAGAAAATCTGTTATCAGTTCCTTGTTTCCATGCATCTTTCTGCCATTCAGGCTGCTGAACGATACCATTATCGCATCAACACCGGCATTTATCGCTTCTATATATCCGGGCAAATGGATCTCTCTGAGTTCTTCGTCGGATAAAGCAGCATTTCCCTGGTCTATTTTATAAGATCTGTTATCATTCCAGTCTGTTCCGCCGTCAGCAATAAAATGCTTTGCCGTAGCTATGATACCATTTTCCTGAAAAGCCTTTACATACGGGGCAACCAGGAGTCTCTGCAGTTCGGCGCTTTCTCCGAAGCTTTCATATGTACGGCCCCATCGGATATCCTGAACCACCGATACAGCAGGAGCAAAGTTCCAGTCTATTCCTGTTGCAGCCACTTCTTTGGCGACTGCCTGCCCGATCTGGCTCATTAGCTCGGGGTCCCGTGCAGCGCCCAAACCGATATTATGGGGGAAGACAGTTGCGCCATAGACGTTGTTATGGCCATGGACCGCATCCACACCGTAGAGGATAGGGATCTGCTCCTTACTGACGAATTGGGACTGGTATTCGTTATACATGGCAAGCCATGCTTCAGGTGAGTTCGTTCTTGGACTTGAACCGCCGCCGCTGAGAACAGATCCGATCCCGTAGCTTACAGCCTGCAGCGGAGTAATGGCATATCTTTCGGCCTGAACCATCTGTGCAGCCTTTCTGGAAAGACTCATCCTACTTATTATCTCTTCGTCTGAAAGTCCTGCGATGGAGATCAATGATGCCGGCTCACCGCTGTCGGAAGGTTTTGGACCGACTTCAACCACATCATTATTTTTATTGCATCCGGGGAAAGAGAATCCCAGCAGAAGTATTAAGATCAATGCCATTACTTTCCTCATTATGATATCTCCAAAAAACAACCTTTTATTAATTTTGTGCAATGAGCTTAAAAAGTACGTTCGTGTTTTTGTGTATCATGCTGATATATTCTAGTTATAGCACAATCCGAAATCGTTTTCAATAGTAAATTAAAGCTTATACGCTGTTTGAATTATTTGTCAAACCGGCCTGCATGTGTCACGTTCGACAAGACTTACGGGAATCAGGGTCCTGGCGGGAACCTCCATTCCGTTGATATAGGCAACAAGAGTTTCAGCAATTACCTCCCCTATCTTTGCTCTGTCCTGCCTGATGGTCGTAAGCCTGGGAGTATAATATTTCGCCAGCTCTATGTCGTCAAAGCCGATGATGGAAATGTCCTCAGGGACCCTTAAGCCCCTACTTTCAAGAAATGATATGGCACCAATCGCCACGCTGTCACTGGCCGCGATCACCGCTGAAGGAAGGTTGTCTTCATTGCAGTTCTCAAGCAGCTGTTCCATAGCTCTGTAGCCTGAATTGAAATCATAATCGAATGTATAGATGACATGTTCGGGCTGGTAGCTTTCCCCGTGCTCCTCGATCGACATTTTGTATCCTCTGAGGCGTTCCCTTCCCGACAGAGTGTTCTGGTTGCCTGCAAGGCATGCGATCCTTCTGTGCCCTAATTTGTATAAATAATCATATGCCTGTTTGACGCCGTCTACGTTGTCGGACAGTATGATAGGCACGTTCTGATTGTATTCGACGTCGGTCGTGACGCATTTTATATTGCTTTCCAGCAGTTCCTTCAGATTCGAATCCCAGCCGGCGTATGTACAGACGAACACACCGTTCACATTGCGATGCTTGCAATGCTGAAGGTAGCCCATCTTTCTTCCGCCGATCTTGCTGGTGATGAAAATGGTATCGTACCCGTAGTTCCCTATCGTGCTTTTGAAGGATTCGATAACACCGGCAAACAGCGGATGCTCAAGCCCGACATTGAGAGATTCGGTGAACAGGATTCCGACAAGCCAGTTGTTATTTGTTTTTAATCCCTTTGCATTGGCATTGGGGAAATAACCCAGCTCACGGGCTATCTTGAGTACCCTTTCCTTCGTCCGCTCGTTTATATCGGCATAATTATTAAGGGCTCTGGAAACCGTTGTAATCGATACATTTGCTTCTCTGGCAATGTCAGAAATTTTTACCATTTAATTCACCCCGGGTCAAATTAAAACAAATCCTATACATATACCATACAGCAATTTTACAACAGGTACAACCAAATTACAAAAAATTATGCGTATCATGCGTATGGAAGACATCCAAAACAGATCCCGGGGCTGTTTTCAGCCTGCAGGCGCTGTCAGCATCAGAGCGTCGAGCCTTACAGTTCCGCCGTTCACTTCGATCCTGAATCCGGATTTTTCGGAAGGTATGATCTGCCCGGCAGGGATCACGTAACCGCATGTATCGTCAGAAAGCTGCTCTTTTGCTATGATCCGGCCATCCTGGCTGACAGTGATAGATGCATTGCTGCAGTATGAAAGTTCGAGCTTTAGAGAGCAGCCTTTTTCTATTTTCTCGAAGCTGTAAACTGCAAACTCGCCTTCAGTCAGTTCCAGGGAGAATCGATCCCAGCCGCTGTCGAAGAAAAAGCGTTTCTCCGAGGGCTTATCCGACAGGGGAACTATTGCCATTCCGGTATGAGTATGATATCCAAATACATTTCCTTCATTTCTCAGTCCGCTGTAGCTTATGCCTTTCCCCGGCAGCAGGTCAAAATCGGTGCCGCGGATGCGTGTGCCCGGATATCTGAATGCATGTATGGTCACATCTTCGTTTTTATCACAGTTTTCGAATTTTATGTTCTCAAGATATTTGTCGAGGATTTCCTGTGCCTCCTCATAATCGGGACGGGGTCCGCCGTTGGCATATCCTATTATCTTATCCCAGTTTTCTGGTTTTTTGACCGAGCATGGAGAGTTCCTGCACTCCATTTTTTTCCACGTCCACAGATTGTATCCTATGTCCAGCGATACTGAAAGGGGATACATGGCAGCATACCACTCAAGAGTGTTCTCTCCGGTCTCTCCCAGCCACAGAGGTGCGTTCAGCTTCTCGCGTACCTCCAGGTAGGGTTTGTAGGACTCTATGCCCGGCATGCATCCATAGCGGTGGAAGTGGATGATCACGTTGTCATCGTATTTCTTATGGAATATGGACGTATCTGTCGACCATACCGCTCCTTCCAGAGATATCATATGCTTCGTGTCCACTTTACGGATCTCAGCAATGGCTTCATCATAGAACTGTTCCAATCTCGGCAGCAGGTAATTATAAGCATATTTATCGGTCAATCCGGGACGCAGCGGCTCATTGAGAATATCATAGCCGCCTACGCATGCCCTGTCCTTATACCGGCGGGCAAGTTCTCCCCAGATGGCTATTCCCTTCACCCAACTGTCCCTGTCGGTAAACAGCCTCGGGAAATCATCGACCGAATCATCTATATTGTGTCCTGTCTGTCCTCCCGGCGCGCCATGCAGGTCAAGGAAGGCATAAAGCCCGTACTCTTCGCACCAGTCAAGGAATCTGTCTATCAGCCTGAACCCTTCTTCCTTCCATATTAGGCCGGGTTCATCCTCCATGATGATCCGCCAGTTGACGGGCAGACGAACCGAATTATAGCCAAGCTCGGCCATGTATCTGATGTCATCGGCTGTGATATAATTTTCCCTGAATTCTTTCCAGAATTTTTCGGAATATTTGCTACCGGTCAGCTCCCTTATCACCGCTTCGATATTTCGTGGCCTGTCGAAGCGCTTCCCTCCGCCCAGCCACATGTAACCTTCGCACAACAGCCAATTTCCAAGCCCCCAGCCTTTAAGTATGATCTTCTCTCCCTGTTCGTTCACAACAGCTGAATTCTCGGCCCTCAAGAATCCTTTGATCCTGTTCGGTCTGACATTGGTTTCCATCCTGAATATCCCCTTTTCTTTTTATTAAGCTCAAGATATCTTCTGACATGACAATCTTTCCGGAGTGCTCAAAAATTGATTTATCTAAATTTTAATATTATACTTTTTATAGTTGAATGCACATTATTGCTCAGCATATGGACTAAATTGCTCCTCCCGGAGGAAATTTATGATAAGTATAACCGGAAATTCAATAAATGACTGGAATGACAACGGAATAGAGGAATATAACTATCCTTTTTTTGTCATAAGCTCCGGTTATCAGAAATTCGTGACCAGGAACTTCAAAATATTCCGTCCTTCGGGGAGAGTGGATTTCCAGCTCATATACCTGATCAGAGGCAAGGGCTACTATGATTTCGGCAGCGGAATAAAAGAAGTGTCCGAAGGAAATCTGATCGTATACAAGCCGGGGCAGCCCCAGATATATGAGTATCTGTCAAAGGATTCTCCCGAGCTGTACTGGCTTCATTTTTCCGGTCATTCGGCATGGGACTGGATAAATCGTTTTGATTTCAAAGACCGCTATGTTTTCCCTGTGGGCGTAAGGGGAGATCTGATCGATCTTTTCAAAAAGATCATATATGAGATCCAGGACAAAAAAACCCATTTTCATTACATGGCCGGCTCCTACCTGTCAGAGCTGCTTCTGGCCTTCTCAAGGAGACTGGAAAATCTGAAATCAGAAAACATAAATGTTTTTAACGACTCCATCAGAAACGTCATTTCCTATATGTATGAAAATTATAACAGGCCGATCACGGTAAAAGCCCTGGCAGAAAAATGCAATCTCAGCATGTACCGATTCATACATAAATTCAAAGAGGCAACCGGAATGACCCCAATCGAATACATCACCAAAATACGCATTGACGAAGCGATATATCTTCTGTCGAATTCGGTACTCAACATTTCCGAAATAGCCTCAATAGTCGGTTATGACGACCCTCTATATTTCAGCAGGGTGTTCAGGAAAAAAACCGGTCTGTCTCCAAGCCTTTACATGAAACAGCTCAAGCATGGCACATGATGTTCAGTCAAGCAGGGACTGATCGAAAAGAGCGCTCTCATACATTTTTACCCTCTCATCCAAAGATGAAAAGTCAGCTGTTCCTTTGGCGAGGAATTCTTCTGTCATACTCAGGTCCGGTATACCTGCTCTTCCGCCGATCCTGGTGCATTTTATTGCTGCAACGGCGCTTGCGAATCTGACTGTCCTCTCCGAATCCCAGCCTTTCAGCATTCCGAAAATAAACGCTCCGTGGAACACATCCCCCGCCCCGCAGGTATCAACGACCTCAAGGCCAGTAAATGCCGGCATCTCGAAGTACTTATCTCCGTCCAGGACCACACATCCCTTTTCACCCAGAGTGATGACAACAACTCCCGGTCCTCTCTGTCTGAGCGTTTTCAGGTTCCTCTTAAAATCAGGATCATCCCCGAATGCGCTTCTGTAGAAAAATTCGGAGCCTATCAGCACATCCAGCAGATGCATGTTTTCAGCAAACTCATCGTTATAGACATCCGCATCTATAACGACCCGCATATTTTTACTTTTGGCCATCCTGGCCGCCGTGGCGGTCACATTGGAAAAATAGGCCAGATGGAGTATCCTGGCTGAAGTTATATATTCCTCGTCCAGATCATCTACGGTCAGCACCCGCTTTACTCCCTGCTTTATCATAAAGCTTCTGGATTTTTTGTCCCTTTCATTGATGACAAAGCTCAGTGAAGTCTTTCCCTCTCTGTCGATTATTAGCCTGGATGTATCGACCATATGGCGGTGAAAGTCCCTGATGCAGAACCTTCCGAACGTATCATCCCCGATTACTCCTATGATCCCTGTTTTCACCCCCAGTCTGCCCAGAGCCACAAATGCAGTGGATACCTTTCCACCCCCCTGCCAGCTGTACTCATCCAGACGAACGAACTCGTTGCTAGAGGGCATCCTCCTAAGACTGAGCAGGCAATCCATCAAAGGATTATCTATGCCTACAACTTCCATGACCTCACCTCTGCGGTTTTATAATTTTGCTTCCTTTGCACCGGTCATCCTTTTCCCTTTAAGCTGTCCGATTATCCTGAAGGACAGCAGGAACAGGGTGATCGTGACTATATTGCTGACGAATCCAAACCTGTACAGCATCCTCAGTCCTATATACTTTATAAACAATCCGCCTCCGAAATTACCGACGATCGAGCTTAACCCGTTGCCCAGTGCACTGGCAAGAGTCTGAGCGCTGGTTTTCAGTTCTTCGGGCGCAAGCTCATGTATATAATAGAGCATTCCCATGAGATAAAGGCTGTAGGCCGGTCCCAAAAGAAACTGCGTCAATATCACCTGTACAGGAGTACTTGCTATGGAAAATAAAAAATGCTGCAAGGTGTAAATCATTGCGGCGGATATGACGATCCTTACAGATCCGAACCTGTCCAGAAGCTTTTTCCCGAAGAAGAAAAACGGAACTTCTATGAAGGCTTTTACTGAATGCATGAACCCGTATTGCCCCATATCTCCTCCCACCTCTTCGAAGAGGTTCGGAAGAAATGTCTGTGAAGGATTGTTCGGCAATGAGATCATGAAAATGAATATGACAAAAACAACATAATAAGAGTTGGAAAACAGCCTGCCCTGATCCTGGCCTTTTACTCCGGGAGTCCTCACAGGAGGAGCTCCTCCATATTTTATAAGGGACCCTATTACAAGAGTTATAAGCACGAAGAAGAAATAGTACGGGAATATGGCCCTCACCGAATTGCCCTCGGAAATCCTTCCGTAAAACATGACTACTGCTGCAAAGCCAATGGACCCCCATAATCTCAGTGATCCATAACTCACCCGATCATCACCGCCGGTGCAGCCCACGAACCATATATCCAGAAGTGAAGCCACTCCGCTTCTGAAAAAAGTATCGACAGCCAGTACCACACCGATGGCCAAAGCCGTGCGAGCTGTCAGCAATATACCGTATGTTGACGAACATGCTGCGAGACAGAAGAGGAAAACTTTTTTTACCGATTTGATCTTATCGCTTACAGTTCCCCATACCGAATGGCCGAATATTCCTATGAATGAATTTATTGAAAGGATCGTTCCGATTGATACGCTGTCCAGCTTTTGCTCCCTCAGGAATACCACTATGAACGGCGATATGCCGAATGCCGCCCAAAAAGAAAACATCATCAAAGACAGAATAAACTTCTTTGTTGTAAAAATGTGTGTTACCGAGCGACATCCCATCTTAAGCCCCCACATGCTCCTGTCGTGGTTTGAGCAGATTTATTTTGCGTTTCAGATAGCTGATCACTTCAGGCTTTATCGCATTCAGGCAGGCGAAGTAGTTCTTTACGCCCCTCTCAGCCTGCGACTTTAAAGAGGACATGAACAGCTCCATATATTCGGTTCCTATGTTGAGCTTGTTGATGCCTGATCTGACTGCCCCCACAAGCTGGTCTTCGGGTATGCCTGTCCCCCCGTGAAGCACCAGGGGAATGTCTGTGATGCTGTTTATTTCCGAAAGCCTTTCCAGATCCAGCTTCGGGGTGGCGATGTAATTCCCGTGAGCGCTTCCTATGGCAATCGCAAGGCAGTCGACTTCGGTTCTTTCAATATATACGGGCACGTCCTCGCACCTGGTATAGCATTGACTGTTTACAAAGTCATCGGCATTTGACGCCGAACCGACCCTGCCCAGTTCGGCCTCCACATCGACTCCCATGGCATGGGCAGCCTTCGTGACCTGTCTGACGAATTCGATATTTTTATCGAAATCAAGTCCTGAGCCGTCTGCCATTACCGAAGTAAAGCCTTCTTTGATTGCAAAGAGGATCTCCTCATAGGAGCTGCTGTGATCCAGATGCAGCCCTATAGGCACACTGGCTTTGGAGGCCAGATCCCTTGTTATTTGAGCAAAGGTGCTGAAGGGAATGAAACAGGACATACCGGGATAAAGCATCACGATGGCGGGACTGTTCTCTTCGCAGGCGGCTTCGATGATCCATTTGATGCTCTCATAATTGAAGGCATTGAATGCAGGTACACAAAAATTGTTATGGTCGGCATATTTCAGTATATCGCATACTTTTTCCAGAGACATGTCAAAACACCTTTAATCTATTATCCGTGTACTGAAGAAGTTTTCGTATCTTGGCAGCCTGTCGGTCACCCTGCGGCCGATTTTATCTATTTCGGCGAGCTCTTGGCGGCTCAGCCTCCAGCCTGCGGCTCCCATGTTTTCCTTCATTTGAGCCGCATTCCTAGCGCCGACTATTGCCGATGTTATGCCCGGCTGTGAAGTGACCCAGTTTATGGCGACCTGTCCCTGGGTTTTCCCATGCCTTTGGGCATATGGCTTAAGAGCGTCTGCTACCGAGAGACATTCCTCAAAAAGTCCGGGCTGGAACAACGGAGTCGATTTACGGTTGTCTCCTGTTTTGAATTCCCAGTCCTTTGTGAACTTCCCGGTAAGTATCCCCTGTGCGATGGGGCTGTAGGCGACTATCCCGATATTGTTCTCGATACAGTAAGGAACTATGTCTTCCTCAATGAACCTCCACAGCAGGCTGTAGCATGGCTGGATCACTTCATAACGTCCTGCTTTCAGTGCTTCCTCCATTTGCGTCATTGAAAAATTTGACAAGCCGATTTCCCTTATTTTGCCTTCCTTTTTCAAATCCAGCATGGCAGACATGGTCTCGCCTATATCGACTTCATCGTTGGGATAATGGATGAAATATACATCGATATAATCGGTCTGCATGCGTCTCAAACTGTCCTCGCACGCTTTTTTGACGTCATCATAACGCATGTGCGTTTTCCATACCTTGCTGGATATCACCGCTTTGCTGCGTCTTCCCTTGAGGGCCTTTCCGACGATTTCCTCAGATCTGCCCCTTCCGTAGATCTCGGCTGTGTCTATAAAATTCACTCCGTTCTCCACAGCCTCAATGATGGCTCCGATGGAATCATTATCATCAGCGCCGCCCCAGTAGTCGCCGCCCATGACCCAGCAGCCCAAAGAAACTTCCGACAGAAAAATATCGCTGTTTCCCATTCTTCTGTAATCCATCTTTTCCCCTCCGATTCCTTCTTCATATCCTAAGCAAAATCCGGCCTGACTCCCTGCATATATCTGCAGGCTTCCCGGATGACATCGAGATAATCGCCGTGTATTGCGGCAACATGATGAATGTATGGGCCATAAATGAATTTTTTCTCCCATTTGACCCAGTCGTCCACCTCGACCCAGACATAATTTCCATTTGTTGAAGGTCCGTCCGTTCCCTTCGCTTTTCCGGCAAAAAGCGAATATTCCCCTCTGCAGCCGTCGAAGCGGAGTATGGTGATATCTCCGCCCTTTATCTCCCATCTGCCGACGCAATCCACCATCTCCGGATCACTGTTCTCCCTGGCCAGGGAAAGCGGATAAGGGCCGCAGTGCCACAGCAGTTCGGCATTGTCGTTTTCAGGATGCCGTATGGTAAGATCTGCGAAAAAGCCTGGTGTCTTCCCTCTTGCAGCGGCAGCGAGCAGAGCCGAGGAAACAGCTCCGTGGACATCGGTCTCGCATGCTACAGGGAACCATCTGTCGGTGACGTCTCCAAACACAAAGCAGGCTCTTACTCCGAACATCGTGTAGAATGTGTTCCAGCATTCGCTGGCAATCGCCCTTAATCCGGACCGGTCGGCCAGATCCCTGAAAGTAAGCTCCAAAGCTGCGATATTTATGAGCTGTTCTTCACTGGTATCGCGGATCCTGACCTTGCTCCTGATGTCCTCAGCCAGTGCAGCGATTTCGGTTGTCTTCTCTTTCTTTATCTGTTCGAAGGTTTTCAGGACCATGACCGTATTTACTGGTATGATTTCTATCCCGAAACGCTCAAGCAGTTCTCCTTCGCTTGCCATTGTGCTCAAAAACGGTTTGGGCCTTACGCTTATCTGGCCTATCCTCATCGTCCGGAAAGCTTTTACCACAGAAGCGACCCTGATGAAGTCGATAAATCCTTTTGTAAAAGCATGGTCGGTGATTCTGCAGTTCTCGATATATGTAAACGGGACTCCCCGCCTCAGCAGGCTTTTGCTGCTTGCGAACAGACCGCATTGAGTATCTGTCTGCCTGGGGGCAAGGCCCGCAGGCGGGGAATCATCTCTTGGCCCCCACAACAGAACAGGCTTGCCCAGCGCTTTTCCCAGCTTGCCGACTACTTCCTCCGAGCCGAAATTGCAGTGAGCGATAAAAACTGCATCTACCTTCTGCTGCATGAAGTAATCGGCGACCCTCGGCACATCCATTTCATTTATCAGAAAACCGTCTTCGTTGAGCCAGTCGATATCCACTATTTTCGTATCATCATCTGCAAGTTCACCGATGGCTTTCCTGATGGCATTCTTATTCTTTAAGGCCTCTTCCTTGTCGAAAATCCCTCTTCTGGTAGGAGCAAACCCCAAAACTACAGAAAAATCCCCGTACATATTTTTCCCTTTCTTTCAACAAAGGACTAAATTTCACTGTTGTGCATATGATATGTTTATTCTATAATCCCATAGCCATTATTTTAATACATTACATTGCTGAAAAACATGTACAAAATTGCTGCAATGGATGAACCTGCATCACTATGGACCTGTCAGCTTATGTAAGTACAAATATCCGACTTCTGAAACCTTCCATATATAAAACCGGATAATTCGTCATAAAGTATGCTTTTGCTACTCATAATCTGGTTTTGACCATATAAACACAGCTGTTTTTAGGCTAATATAAAAATGTAAAGAGAATATTATCTTTTTCCGCTGTCAAAAAATCGTGACTGTCATCGAAGTTCCGTGTATTTTTAAGACACTGTTGAGAATTTTACCAAGGAGGCACTTAATTTATGATTAAGCTCATGAAAGGTAAAGTATCAAAATCCTCTGCACAAAAAACAAGTCTGCCGGAATTGCCCCTTCTGAGCAAAAAGAATCCTGACCGAAAGAAAAAAGAACGTATTTCGATGAAAGCAAAGCTTATCCTCTCCCACATACTGATCGCCATCATCCCCGTCCTTATAACAGCTCTGATCATTTCTTCCCAGGCCAGCACATCGCTCATCGGCAAGGTCAACACCTCGAATCTGGCGTATACACAAAAAGTAACTGAGATACTTGACGGATACATAGTCAATCTGGAAAACACCGCAAAGATCATAACAGGCGATCTGAACCTCATAAAATCGGTCAGCAGGGATGTTTCAAGCTTCGAATCGGAGTTTGAAATGAAACTGGACCGGGAAAGCAATTTCGATAACAAGATAAAAGCATTGGTCTCATCAAATGATGCAATAAGGAACATCTTCTTCGTCAAAAAGAATGAAATAATCGGTTCAATACCTTTTGAAAAAACCTCCTTTATCGGGAAGTTCTTTGAAAGTCCGGAGCTTCAGGCCGTCAATCAGGCAGGAGATAAACCTGTCTGGTTTTACAGGCTGTACAATACCGAGGACATATACCTTATGAAAAACCTGAAAAATGCCGTTTCGGGCGGTATTGTGGGGACTCTGGTGATCCAGATCAAAACCAATGAGTTTATAGACAATCTGGATATCGACTTTGGGGATAAGGCAGTATCAGCGTTGCTCGATGATACAGGCAAGGTGATCCTGACTCCGAAGAATCAGTCTGATATAGGCAGTATCAATGTCTTTGACAGGATAAACGAGTATATAAAGGCTGATGCCCCGAATGGGCATTTGATCACAGGATCTTTTATCGGCAGTGACAGTTCGGGCAGGGAAGCCTCCATATTGTTCGGAAAATGCTCAAACGGATGGATCTTCTATCTTCAGATACCTGTAAGTGAGCTGCTCAGCGACATAACTCGCATACAGCGGCTTACGGTGTTCCTTTCGGTCATCGTAGCTATCACGGCCATAGGGATAGGCATCTGGACAGCCCTGTCTATATCAGGACCTATCGACTATATACGCAAAAAACTGAAGCAGGTCGAACATGGCGACTTGACCATAAAGTCCGAATATGAGGGCAAGTATGAAATAGGCCAGTTGTCCCAAAGCTTCAATCGTATGACGCAAAACATGAACAGCCTGCTTCTTGAGATCGGTTCGGTTGTGGCAAAGGTCGCAGAAAACTCGAAGGAACTGCATAATATAGCCTCCAAATCAGCTTCTGCCTCGAAAGACGTGATGGAAGCGGTGGAGTCGGTCACGTCAGGAGCTGCTGAGCAAGCCAAAGATGCAGAGCAGACGACTGTGATAATCAGCGATCTGGTCTCCCAGTTCCATGAAACAGAGGAGCATTTCTCATATGTCATGCAGGCCTCCCGGAAGACAAAAGAGTCCAGCAACACTGCCAAATCAACACTCGAAATCCTTAATCTTACCACTCAGGACACTGTCAGCCTGTCCAGAGACATCCAGAGGGATATCAAAAAGCTTGTAGCCATGACACATGAGATCTCAGGCATAATCGGCATCATCAGCACCATAAGCGAGCAGACCAATCTTCTTGCTCTTAATGCCGCCATAGAGGCTGCGAGAGCGGGAGAATCAGGTAAGGGGTTCGGGGTCATAGCCGAGGAGGTCAGAAAACTGGCCATTCAATCCAGCGAGGCGGTCAAAAGTATTTCAGACATAATAAACCGCATCAGCTCTGAAGCTTTCAGGACCGAAGAGATCATCATGAACGGGGCTTCGATTTTCAACCGTCAGGAAGAAGCTGTACGCAATACCGCCAGTATCTTCAATGAGATTGACAATAACATGGACCTTATCCTGAAGGAGATCAACCAGGCGTATAAAGTACTGGAAGGTCTGGACAAGCTGCAGTCCAAAGCAAGCGACGCGGTCAGCAGCATAGCCTCCATCGCCGAGGAATCAGCTGCAGCAATGGAAGAAGTCCTTGCAGGCGGAGAGGAGCAGATCAATACGGCAAATCATCTTGTAGAGATGTCCAATGGGCTGAACGACATAATAAGTGTAATGGAAAAACAAATGAGCCGGTTCATGATCTCAAAGGAATAATATCGTACACAGACCCATCAGGGAAATCAAAAGAGGCCCTGCGGCCTCTTTTTACTTTGTAATATGGCATCTGCTTCATTCATTCTGCAGATCGAGGGCTTTCTGTGTTATTTCTATAGCTCTGTCGATGCCCATTTCCTTTATGGTCTGCACATAAGTGTCCCAATCTCTTTCGATCTTCATGTCACCCACGATGAACCTCACTGTGCAATCATTCATATAGCTTGTCACAGCAGAAAGTATCGAAGCCCTTTCTATGGCCTCTCCTCCTGCGAAGTTGAGGGTTTCGGGAAGTATATAATCGTCATCGGCAGTCCCCCAGACCTCAAATGCCACCAGATCCTTTTCGGGAACGGCTGATAATTCTCTTGTCCAGTCATACAGCCCTCCGAATTTTGACGGAGGCATCAGATAAAGGGCTTGTGCCTGGGGCATGCTGTACTTCGGGTTGTTCCTGATCTTATCGGTAACTACAGGTTTGCCGTTGCTGTCGTAAACAAAAGTGTCATTTTCGATGCCATAGTTGGACAGCAATGCTCCTTCTTCGGTATAGAGATAATTTATTATCTGCATTGCCACATCGGGATATTTGCACTTCGTTGAGATAGTAACAGGGTGCCCGATAAAGCTGTCCTCGCGGCGTATATGGAGCTTGTCTCCCCTGTTTACCACCGGTGACGCTACAGGAATGACTTTTATTCCGTTCCCCGCTCTCTCATATTCGGAAATAAGCGTATACATAGCATTCCATGCGCCTGTCTCACCGTTGATGACCATTTGCTTATCGACCTGCCATGCCCCGTTGATCATAAAATCAGGATCTATCAGACCGTTCCTGTACCATCTGTTCAATAGCCTTAGGTATTCCTTCCATCCGTCTGTGATTGGTCCGTAGACGACTTTCCCGTCTACGTTCATCAGGGTTTCCATGGCATGGAATCCTGCGCTCAGCGCATGGGATATGCTCATGAAACCGTGCTGGCCTATGGACAACGGCGCATATGCCTTCTTTTCAGTTTTGAAAAGAGTCAGCATCTTTTCCCAATCATCAAAGGTGACCGGTACATCGAGCCCTAAATCATCGAGCCAGTCCTTCCTTACCTGCAAACCCATCCATGGAGGCTGGGGCTCGGTATAGAACACGTATATGCAGACGACTCTTCCGGCTGCGGTGGTTGTTTGCTTTTCAAGGACAGGATTGCTCAGTCTGGCCTTGTTGTAATCCTTCAGATATGTTTTTAGATATGGAGTGAGATCGAGATAAATGTCGTCATCTACGGCTGCATCCCATCCATCGGGATATACATTTCCGTCATGGGTATAAATATCGGCAAAATCACCCGATGCTATCATCTCATTGTATACTTCCTGTTCTTTTTCCAGCGGAGGTGAGATAAATTCCAGATGCACGCCGGTTCTTTTTTCAAGCTCCTGAAAAAACTGATTTTCGTTAAAATCGTCTATCACTCCGTAATGATTCGAATCCAAAGCGGCAAAGACCGTTAATGTTATCTGCTCATCTGTTGCGGGAAGCATTATTATGCCTGTACCTCTTTGTATGATTTCGGGCGGTTCCATTGCGCCTTTCACAGTAAAAGGCTCTTTGCTGCAGGACAGCATTATCGTCATGAAACATATAAGAATAAAGTTGATTATTCTTTTGCTTCTTAAAATAGCAATCGCCTCCATTCCGGAATACCGGCTTCGGATTAAAACTGCTGGTGCCGGAAGTTCAATGCGGTCTTCTTTTATGCTCTCCAGTCCATATGAATCAGATGGGCCACTCAAATCCAACAGAAATATCAATACGGAGCAGACTGTTTTTTTGAACATATATTATAAATATTATATCAGACCTGACCGTCCATTTGGTAGCTGTGTATGATATTCCTGAAAAAAGCAGCCGGATAATACCGGCTGCTTTACTATTTAGCGGCTGATTATTTGTATCCGTACTCTTCACAGTATGACAGCCATTGTGCCTTGAAGCCTTCGCGGCATTTCTCAAGACCTGCATTGTCAACTCTCTGGAGGAAGTCCTGGATCGCAGCCTCAACGTCTGTGACAAATCCTGCCTGGATAGGAGCAAGATACTGTCTCATAACGTCTGATACTGCGCCTCTCTCAACCTGATATGCGGTGTAATCTTCAGTGAAGTTGCCGTGAACGTTGATGTTCGGGAACTTGGTCTTGGCGCCGAGCTCCTGATACTTGGCGAACATTGTATTGAGAAGCTTGTCGCTTTCCTGAGCAAGTTTGAAGTCGTTGTTTCTGAGGTTCCATGTGTTGAAGGCCTCATAGTTGAAGTTTTCGGACAGCCTCTTATAATAGCCGTCTTCTGTCACTTCATAATGTGTTCCCTTTATACCGTATTGTACAAGATCATTCAGTTCCTGATCAGAGAGAAGGAGGTTCAGAACCATCATTGCTCTTTCAGGATGTTTGGAATCACGAGGAATTGCTGTTGCGTTCTGGGTTGCGGCAGCCGGATAAATTACACCGGTAGCTTCGCCGAATGCTACATAGGCAGCCTTCCACTCCGGATGCTCGTTCTGGAAGGTCTGAACTGCAGCTATGTTCTTGTTGGGGTTCATACCTGAGACCTCAGCGACACAGAGACCCTGTGTGAAGGCATCAGCGATGTTGGGATCAGACAGCGCGCTCTTGGACCAGAATCCCAGATCAGCCCATTTCTTCATCAGCTTGCAGTCTTCTACGAAGTCCTGTGACTTCCAGTAATCATAAACGTCAGAAGGTGTTTCATAGTTCGCGGCAAGACCGTAGGGAAGTCCGTCAGTGGTTACCCACGGATATTTGAAGTTCATTACTTCAAATGCGTTGAAGGCTTTGGTCAGGCCCTGGCTCTCACTGGTGGTCACAGCAAGGAGAGGTTGGTTGGGCTCTTTTTCCTTGATGCCGAGAAGGTATTTTTCCAGGTTCTCAATGCTGTTTGGAACAGGCAGATTGTATTTTTCTCTTAAATCTTCACGATAGTTGACGCCATTTACAGTGTATTCGGGCCATGTATTGGGTATAGCATAAAGTGTACCGTCGACCTTACACTGGTTCAGAAGACCTTCGTCAACGATCCTCAAGAGATCCTGTCCATATTGCTGCAGAAGATCCTCCAAAGGAAGGAATGCACCTGAGCTTGCATATGTACCGTAATTGTTCCAGTTGGCAACATAAATCAGATCAGCTCCGCCGGTCGTAAGCTGCAGACCGTATTTCTGAGCCCAGTCTGTCCATGTGGAGAACTGGAAGTCAACTGTTGCATTCACTTTTTCCAATAATTTGGCATTTAATGCGTCTTCGACTACTTGTTCGTCTGCCGGGGGATCACCCATTACGTAGAAAACAAGATCGACTCTTTCAGATGTATCAACTGTGGGAGCTGATGGTGTCGAAGATTGAGATGTCGAAGGAGTCGGTGTAGAGCTGGTGCCTGGTGAGGGGTT
>DULR01000104.1 GCA_012840245.1 Clostridiaceae bacterium | reverse complement strand
TGCAGCCAATAAAGGTACATCAAAACAGAAGCGCTTTTCCTTTCTCTATGATATGGATATTATATCCATCATTTTTTGGACAGGCAATACCATCAGCTTTCTGACATTTCGCGGCGGCGAAAACAATTAGGGGTTTGCAGAGATAATAATGTTATTGTATAATTTTCTGTATGCAAAGTATTTCGGTATTATTAAGGGGGATTGTTCTTGCAGCTTAAGCCAAGGGCCGGAGATTATGTGATCATAGCAGCTATCATCATTACAGCGGTCCTGATGGCTTTTTTGTTTTTAGAAAATGATTCCATTGAAAAAGTTGCGGTTATAACGCATAATAATACTGTTTTGGACACTGTAAGGCTTGATCGCGTCAATGATCGTTATACTCTTAACTATCAGGGCGAATATCCCGGAACAATCGAGGCTGAAAATGGGAGGATCCGATTTTCCCATGCCGAATGCCCCGATCAGGTCTGTGTCCGTACCGGCTGGATAAGTCGCCCGGGACAGATAGCGGTTTGTCTTCCCGCCGGTATCATAGTAAAGATTGAAGGTAATGTTACGGATGAAGATATTGATATAATAGTTCGATAAAAAATAAACAATCGTTGAAAGAATTCAATATCATTGCTAAAACTGGGCTGATATGCCCTGTCATGTTAATGGTTTGACAAACGAAAGCTTACACCGATTAATTTGTGCTTACATGGACATTGACAAAAAAAGATTGGTGGTTGCATGAAAAAGTTGACTTTGAACAGTATGTTGATTTCACTGGCCGTCGTTCTGTCTTACGCAGAAAGGTTTATCCCGCTTGACCTGATAGTTCCGCTGCCCGGCATCAAGCTGGGTTTTGCCAATATAGTCACCATGTTTGCCTTATTCTTTTTAGGCATACCTTCTGCCATAACTGTGACAGTCTTAAGGTGCTTATTGGCGTCGCTGCTTTTCGGAGGGATGTCCTCCCTGCTGTATTCCTTGTCAGGCGCTTTTTTTGCCCTGAATGTGATGATATTGCTGAAGCTCGGCTACAACAAGTTTTTCTCCCTTCTGGGAATAAGCATGGGGGGAGCCGCTGCGCATAATACAGGACAGATAATTATGGCCAGCCTGATGATGAGAAACACCGCGATTTTTTCCTATCTGCCCTTTCTGCTTCTGACAGGATTGGGAACCGGCCTGATAACGGCGGTTATAACGGTGAATCTTTTCAGGATAATTGAAAAAACTAATAGTGTATAGCTATATTAATGTGGTATAAATATTAAGTATTTTTGTACATAACGAAAGGAGAACATCCATGGCTAAAAAAGTGCTGATTGTTGGAGCCGGTTACGCCGGCATAGAAGCTGCTCTCACACTTAACAAGAAGAAAAAGAAAGACGACATTCAAATCACACTTGTTGATAAAAACCCCTACCACACTCTTCTTACAGAGCTGCATGAGGTTGCGGGCAACAGGATATCCGAGGAAGGGATCCGTATCCCTCTGAACAGTATTTTCAAATATACTTATGTCAATGTCGTAATGGACGAAATAAAAACGTTCGATTTTGACAACAACAGGGTTTCCTCCGAGAAGACAACCTACGATTACGATTATCTTGTAATGGCGATGGGAAGCTCTCCTAATTTCTTCGGCGTTCCCGGTCTGAAGGAGCATGCATTCACTCTCTGGAGTTTTGATGATGCAGTAAGGATACGTGAGCATATAAAGAAGTGTTTCATTCTGGCGGCTCAGGAAAAAGATGCTACCGAGAAAAAGCGTCTTCTTACTTTCGTTGTAGCCGGCGCTGGATTTACCGGAGTCGAAATGATCGGTGAGCTTGGCATCTGGGTCAAATCCCTCTGCAAGGAACATAAGATCAAACGCGAAGAAGTACGTCTTGTTATAGTAGACATGCTTCCCCGCATACTCAATACTCTCAATGAAAAGAATGCTGCCAAAGCTCACAGGTACCTTGAGAAAAAACTAAAGGTCGAAGTGCTGACAAACACAAAGATAACTGAGGCAACTGAAAACAGCCTTATTTATGAGGGCGGCTCCATCGACACGAAAACGATCATCTGGGCTGCCGGAATAAAGGCATGCAACGATGCAGACGACTGCGATCTTGACAGAGCAAATGGTCAGCGCAGAGTAAAGGTTGACGAATACTGCAGAACCGAACATAAAAACGTATATGTTGTCGGAGACCTGGGCGGTTTGGCAGACGAGAACGGCAGACCCTATGCCGCTATGGTAGAAAACGCAATTCAGACTGCACACGGAACTGCTGAGAATATACTTAACGATATCCGTGGAAAAGAGCAGAAGAAGGTAACAGTAAAATTCCATGGTACAATGGTCAGCGTCGGCAACTATTTCTGTGTCTCCGAAATCATGGGAAAAACTCTCCCTGTCTGGCTTTCGATTATAATGAAGTTCATGGTCAATATCCACTATCTGTGGGAAATAACCGGTTTCAGAGGAATATCCAAATATCTCTACCATGAGGTTTTGGAAAGAAGACAAAGAAAGATCTTTATAGAAAAGCACTGGTCTACCCGTGTTCAGGCATGGTGGCTCACTCCCCTCCGGCTGTTCCTTGGAGGAATGTGGCTTTACGAAGGAATCGTAAAGATCATCGACGGCTGGTTTACTTCTCCCAAGCTGGCAGCATTTCTTGGCATGGCTTCCGATGCCGCAAGCTCAGCAACCAGTGCGGCTGCCTACGTGACAAGAATTGATGAAACCGGAATAATAAAAACCGGCATACTGAATTTCTTCATTGGTACTGAGACACGCCTGGTTGAAGGTATGGATATAAGCGCGCAGCATTTTGCCAAAATGGAATTCTTCCATTTCGGAGATTTCAGCCTCGTGCCATGGTTCCTTAGAAACATTGTTCTGGCTAACGATGGTATAGCAATGTTCTTCCAGGTCATGGTCGTAGTACTTGAGGTACTTGTAGGTCTGATGCTTATTGGCGGCGCATTCACCTTCATCGGTTCCTTGATCTCCTTTGGACTTATGATGATGTTTATGTCGTCAACAGGTATCTATGAAAAGAGCTGGTGGATGTTGTTCGCATCAATAGCCACTATGGGCGGTGCAGGCAGAGCATTCGGACTTGACTACTATCTTATCCCCTATCTGAACAATGTCTGGGAGAGCTTCTGGAAGAACAAGAAATTGAGGCTTTTCTTCAGAGGTAGTCTGGATAGATTCGACTGATGCTTTCATTCGCAGTGATCCGGGAGGTTAATAGCATTGTGGAGCAATTATCCGGCTATTAAAGAAGAAATGGCCGCATTTGAGCAATATTTGGACAAGAAACTCACTTCCAGGAACAGCTTTTTGAAGAATGCTTCCAGAGAAGTGGTTTTATCGGGAGGTAAACGACTACGCCCGGCATTTGCCATAATAGCCGCTCTGCACGGAGATTATGACAGAAACAGAATTTTCCCTGCTGCTGCATCAGTCGAGGTATTGCATGCTGCAACACTCGTTCATGACGATATTATAGACAACGCCAAAATAAGAAGAGGACAATTGACCATTTCTGAAAAGCACAATACCAATCTTGCGGTTTATACCGGGGACTACCTTCTTACAAAGTCCCTGAGATTGCTTCTTGAAACCGGACTTAAACCTGATAAGCTTGGTATTCTGGCAAGGTCAATATCCCTTCTCTGTGAAGGCGAAGTAGAGCAATATCTTGGCAAGTATTCGGTAATCAGTGTATACCAATACTTAAAGCGTATTCTCAGTAAGACCGGCGTATTGTTTTCAGCAGCCATGATATTGGGAGCGAAGACAGCCAATCTTACTGACGATGCAGCAAGACGGTTCGGACAATTCGGAATGTGCTTCGGTGCTGCTTTTCAGATTAGGGATGATCTTAAGGATCTTCTTTCAGAAGAGAAGACGGAAGGCAAGCCGGTACTGAATGATTTAAAGGAAGGCATCGTGACTCTTCCGGTTATTATGGCGGTAAAAAACAACCCCGAAATTTTAAAAGAAGTCAATGATTATTTTAACGGCATTGGTGATATATATAATTTAATGAGCAGCATTTTAACATCTGATGGAGTCAGGGATTCCGAAAAACTTAAAAACCGTTATATCGAAAAATGCAGAAAAATCATAAAAGAACTACCACAAACACCTTATACCGGTGCTTTGAGCGAAATAGTGGAATGGCTGTAAACAAGCAGCCTGACCATTCAAAGCTCTTTGCATATATATTGTAAAAACAGGAGGACATTATGAAAAAAGTATTGGCACTCACATTAGTAGCAGTTCTGTTGGCAGGTTGCGGTGCAGCAGCATCGGTTAAAACAGGACTCGGACACACCATTTCAGTAGCAAAGTCAAAGGACGCAGCAGCAGATGCTGAGGGCCTTGCACAGGTTGACACCGTAATGGCTGCAGTTACCGTCGACTCTTCAAAGAAAATCCTTGGCGTTGTAATCGACACCGCTCAGGTCAAAGTCAACTTTGACGCTACAGGAAAAATTACAACCGATCTTAACAAAGAACAGCAGACCAAGGTTGAGCTTGGCGATCTTTACGGTATGAAGAAAGCTTCTTCAATCGGAAAAGAATGGTATGAGCAGATCGCTGATCTTGAAAAGTGGATGATCGGTAAGACAGTTGACAAGATCACTGCTGTTCAGAATCCTGCTGATGTACCTGACCTTAAGTCAAAGGTAACAGTTACCATCACCGATTATCAGAAAGCGGTAGCTGAAGCGGTAGAAAACGCAAGATAATACCGAGTACTTAAACTTAAAAGGGGGCGTCTCAAAATACGGAACTTGTCGTTCCCAGGCCGTATGATGGCTGAAGTTACGACTGCCTGTATTGGGACATCCCCTTATTTTATTATGAGGTTTGTATGAAAAAGAAACTGTACCTGCTGATACTTATAATTGCTATATTCATCTCCGGCTGCTCAGGCGATCGATCCGGGTATATCAAGTACTCCTATGAATTTTTAGGCGCATTCGATACCGTTGTACAGTTCATTGGGTATGCAAAAACTCGGGACGAATTTGAAAAAATGGCCGAAATCGTTGAGAAAAGGTTTCTTGAGCTTCATAAGCTTTATGACATTTACAATGACTATGAAGGGATAAATAACGTAAAGACCATCAATGATAATGCAGGCATAAAACCTGTGGAAGTTTCCCGGGAAATCATAGATCTTATTTTGTTCTCAAAGGAATGGTATAATAAAACAAATAAAAAATGTAATATTGCTATGGGAGCTGTCCTGTCGATCTGGCATGACTACCGCGAGGAAGGCATAAATGATCCCGAAAACGCAAAGGTCCCCCCTCTTGACATGCTTCAGGAGGCATACAAACACACCGATCCGGAAAAGGTGATAGTTGACGGGGAAAAAAATACGGTGTACCTTGAGGACAAGCTTATGCGCCTTGATGTAGGTGCTGTGGCCAAAGGATTTGCAAGCGAGCTGGTTGCAAAAGAGCTTAAGGAGATGGGTTATACCAGCTTTATCATAAGCTCCGGAGGCAATGTGAGAACTGTGGGTAAACCTATGGAATCCTCCAGAAACAAATGGGGTATCGGCATACAGGATCCTAACGGAAACCCGAACGATCCAAATGATCCGTCTCTCGATATCCTATATATAAACGACCTGTCCCTTGTTACCAGCGGGGATTATCAGCGGTATTATGAAGTTGGCGGGAAACGTTATCACCATTTGATCGATCCTGTAACTCTTATGCCGGCTGATTACTTCAGATCGGTTTCAGTTATGACCGAAGATTCAGGTCTGGCTGATTTCATGTCCACCACATTTTTCCTTACTCCCTATGAAGAGGGTGTAAAGCTTGCCGAAGCTTTAGGCATAGACGTTATATGGGTAATGGATGACGGCACTGTAAAAGCGACAGACAATGCCAAAAGCATGATGAAAAATCTGGGCGGAGCAAAAAATACTGATTGAGTGAGGGTTTTCGAATGAATCTGAAAAAAATTACGGATTTGAAGTTTGACAAAGGCTGGAAATATCTTGTTTACTTTGATTTTCTTCTCCCTGCCCTTATTTATCTGATTGCATGGTTGACCCAGGCACCATTTGCCGCAAAAATCTTTCATTCATATGAAATGTTTATCGTTAACCCCATACTCGATATCAAAACTATGACGGGAATAATCGGGTTCGTATATCATCTCGGTATAATCGGCTACACAATCAAAAAGCGCAATTACGCCGATCTTGCTGTTTCATTTGTTTTGACATTGCTGACAGCAGCCATGTTCATATTTGAGATTAATTATCTGATTTTAAAGCCTCTCAGATTCGCAAGCTTTTAGAGGTGGTTTTATGACAGGGATTGCTAAAGTCACGTATCTTCATCACAGCGGTTTTATGGTCAAATACAAGCATACGGTCCTCATATTCGATTATTATCCCGATAAACATGACCGGAGTGATTCGTGTACCATCGACCTGTCTGGATTAAAGGATAAAAAGGTTCTGGTCTTTTCATCCCACCGCCATCCCGATCATTTCGACCCTGTTATCCTCACCTGGAAAAATGAGCTTAATGATGTTCAATATTATTTTTCCTCCGATATACCTAAGAAGTATCACCATGAATATGTGATCCTGCTAAAGCCTTATCAGATTTATGAAAACGAAGGCATCAAAATGCAAACCTTCAAGTCCACCGACGAAGGTGTTGCCTTCCTTGTCTCTTTTTCAGGCATAACAGTCTATCATGCGGGAGACCTCAACTGGTGGCATTGGGATGACGAATCAAATGCTTTCAACAATGATATGGCCGCCCGTTTCAAACATGAGATTTCGCTATTGAAGGATACAGATATCGATATAGCTTTCCTGACTGCTGATCCCAGACAGGAGGCTGCAGAACTGTGGGGTCTGAACTGGTTCATCGATCATGTGAATGTCAAAACAGTCTTCCCAATGCACTTCTGGAATGACTTCTCCATAATGGACCGTATTAAAAATGAAGCACATAAAAAGCCCGGCCTCAGCAAGGTCAGGCTTATATCCAAACGCGGCGAAGTTTTCAATGTTCCTATATCCTGAATTCTTTTTTCAGCGGGCGATGTGTGAATGACTTTCTGTTCTCGGCGTAGTCTGCAACGATATGACCGTCGCCCATCAGCATGTATTTGTATGTTACAAGCCCTTCAAGGCCTACAGGTCCACGTGCGTGGATCTTATTGGTGCTTATCCCCACCTCTGCCCCGAATCCGTATCTGAATCCGTCACTGAAACGGGTGGAGCAATTCACGAATACATCTCCCGAATCGACGTACTTAAGGAACTTACTGATATTATCCTTACTTCTTGACAATATAACGTCAGTATGTCCTGAACCATAGGTATTTATATGGTCGATGGCATCCTCGATGCTGTCAACGATCTTAATGGAAATAATATAATCCAGATATTCGGTCTTCCAGTCCTCCTCATCAGCTGGCTGGCATGAAATGATCTTCCTCGTTCTCTCGCATCCCTTTATGACAACATTCTTCTTTTCTAAAGCTACTTTAACGGCAGGCAGGAATGTTTCGGCGATATCCTTGTGAACCAGCAATGTTTCAAGCGCATTGCAGACTGCCACATACTGTGTCTTGGAATCGACTACGATATCCACTGCTTTTTTTAAGTCATGATCCGAATCCACATAACAGTGGCAAATACCGTCGGCATGGCCAAGCACCGGTATCCTTGAATTATCCATTATATATCTTACGAATTCATTTGAACCCCGTGGAATAATCAAGTCAATATATTCGTCCAGTTTTAGCATCGCCGATACTTCATCACGGCTTTCAAGGAGATTTATCCAGCCATCCGGTATTCCTGCCTCTCTGGTGGCTGAGGCAATCGTCTCATACAGGCATCTGTTAGTTAACTGGGCCTCTCTCCCACCTTTCAGCAAGACCGCATTTCCACTTTTAAGGCATAGGGTCGATATCTGAACAAGAGCATCAGGCCTTGATTCAAATATGATGCCTATAACACCGATGGGGCAGCTTACACGGTACAGTTCCAGCCCTTCATCCAACTCGGTGGCCAGTAGAGTTTTCCCCACAGGATCCTCAAGATTTATCAGGCTGTTTATACCCTCAATAACACCTAAAAGCTTCTTCTCATCAAAGCGAAGCCTTTTTATCAGGGGCATGGCAAGATTCTCAGCCATACTTCTTTCAATATCCTCTTCATTGGCTCTATATATGGCATCTCTGTTTTGATACAGCTTTTCAGCTATTAATTTCAGAGCATGATTCTTCTGCTGGGTCGGAACACCTGAAAGCTTTATTGCCGCTGATTTCGCATTAATTGCAACATTTCTCATATCCATATCACATATAACCCCACTAAGATTTTGATATATTATAACATTAAGTTGTTAAACTCTGCAAAGCATAGATTTCCGCTTATCTTGCCTCTTCAGTCTGGACAAGCACAAATTCTTTTTTCTCTTCATCAAACGTATATAAAATAAACTCTTCATCAGTATACTCTATCTTTTTCTCCTGACCTCAGTTGACTTCTTCCACCCTTGTGAACCTTTTTTCATTAAATATTAAACCTATACGCGATACACCGATCTCTCGCCCAATTGAATCGCAAGCTTTGCCAATATTCCTATATGCCGATGTTCTATATCATCAAATAACAGGTAACTACTTTCCATGCATCCCACTTTTCTGTATAGTAAATTTACCTAAATACCAGAAATGCATCAATCCTTAATGATTAATATATCACTTTAATACTATTATTTGAAGTTATAATTAAATTTTGTAAGCTAGTTCATTTTACTGACATATGACAATTTTTCTTTCTTTGAACCACTTCCTTGACTTGATGATATAAAAATATATAATATATATTCTGTATCTATAATCGACTATGAATGAGAGGAACGACTCGAAGATATATGGGCATATCAAAAGAACAACTGATTGCGGAAATTGAACGCAGAAGGACCTTTGCGATAATTTCGCACCCTGACGCAGGTAAAACCACATTAACTGAAAAGCTGCTGCTTTACGGAGGCGCCATACATATGGCCGGTTCGGTAAAAGCAAGAAAGGCAGCAAAGTATGCCACGTCAGACTGGATGGAGATAGAAAAGCAGCGCGGTATTTCTGTGACCTCCAGTGTTATGCAGTTCAACTATAAAAACTATTGCATAAACATTCTGGACACACCTGGCCATCAGGATTTCAGCGAGGATACCTACAGAACTCTGGTTGCCGCTGACAGCGCCGTCATGCTTATAGACGGAGCAAAAGGCGTTGAGGCCCAGACAATAAAGCTATTTCATGTTTGTAAAATGAGGGGTATTCCTATCTTTACCTTCATCAATAAAATGGACAGAGCAAGCAAAGACCCCTTTGCACTGATGCAGGAGATCGAAGAAGTACTCGGTATCCAGTCCTGCCCCATCAACTGGCCTATCGGCACTGATGGTGATTTTAAAGGAGTATATAACCGCAAACTGAAGCAAATAGAGTTGTTCACCAGCGACAACAAACACGGGCAGGCAATCGTAGGCTCGACTCGTGGAAGTGTCGATGACCCTGTATTTAAAGATCTTTTGGGCGAACACTATCATTCAAGGCTTGTAGATGAAATCGAGCTTTTGGATGTGGCAGGAGACAACTTTGATTTACGCAAAGTATTGAAGGGCGAGCTCACCCCTATCTTCTTCGGCAGCGCTATTACAAACTTCGGTGTAGAACCGTTCCTGGAAGAGTTTCTGCAGATGTCTCCCCCGCCCGGACCACAGGCTTTCAATGATAAAACAGTCGAACCTGAAAGTGAGGATTTTTCCGGATTCATTTTCAAGATACAGGCCAACATGAACCCCAACCACAGAGACCGTCTGGCGTTCATGAGGATCTGCTCTGGTGTGTTTGAGCGCAATATGCAGGTTTATCACAGCAGCTCAGGCAAAATGATCAGGCTATCACAACCTCAGCAGTTGATGGCTCAGGAACGCGAGCTTGTTGAAGTTGCATATCCTGGTGATATCGTCGGACTCTTTGATCCCGGTATTTTCCGCATCGGTGA
The DNA here is from genome assembly GCA_012840245.1 of Clostridiaceae bacterium. Classification (GTDB taxonomy): domain Bacteria; phylum Bacillota; class Clostridia; order DSM-8532; family DSM-8532; genus DTU059. The sequence continues at coordinate 9,107 of DULR01000104.1, read as the reverse complement.
TGCACTCAGTACTTCAGGAAACCTTACATTCAGCGGCATTCCTTCTTTCCCTGCCGAGTTTTTCGCCAGAGTCACTGCAAAAGACACTATGAAACGCAAGCAGTTCCTTAAGGGGCTGACCCAGCTTTCAGAAGAAGGCGCTATACAGATATATAAGCAGCCTGATATCGGAATAGAGGAGTTTATAATAGGCGCTGTCGGTGTTCTACAGTTTGAGGTCCTGGAATACCGCTTGAAGAATGAATATAATGTTGACCTAAGGCTGACTCATTTAAATTACAGGCATGCCCGCTGGATCACCGAAACACCATGTGATCCGCATGATCTGAACAAAACCTCGACAACCATGATCGTCAAAGATATGCATGACAATTATGTTCTCCTTTTTGAAAACGAATGGTCGATCCAATGGGTCCTTGACAGGAACAAGGGACTGGTTCTAAGAGATATATCCTGATAAAAAAAACGGGCAACAAGCCCGTTTTTTTTATGTTCATTATATTCGAAATCACGATATTGAATCCAGTACTGCTGATATGTAAATGACCTGGGAATTTTACATGCTGTAGATCTGTTCAGCCGGCACCGTTTCTATATTATTCTTATCCAAAATCTCCAGAGCGTTTTGAACATCATCGACCCTAATGATCACCAGCGCTTTACTGCTGCCCACATTGCCGATGAATGCATACATATACTCTATACCTATATTATTTTCTTCAAGGCAATTAAGCGCTTCTGACAACCCTCCCGGTTTATCGTCCACTCTGATTGCGATAACTTCAGTAGTACCTACTGAAAAACCTTTGTCACTCAAAACCTTCACAGCCAGATCCGGATTGTTCACAATAAGTCTGAGTATTCCGAATTCGGCAGTATCAGCAATTGACAACGCTCTTATGTCGATCGAATTCCGCCCCAGTATTCTCGATACTTCGGCAAGCCTTCCGGATTTATTTTCCAAAAAAACAGACACCTGCTTTACCATCATAATCCACCTCACTGCACTCTTTAATATAATTTTACCACAGGCATCATATTAAAAACATCCGGAATGAAACACTATTGCCCAAAACTATGGAAGCAACAGGACCTGGCCTGCGTATATAGTATCTCCACTGAGTTTGTTGAGCTTTTTGATATCATAAATATATTTTCGTATGTCAGAATTTTGGGAATAAAGCGAAGCTATTTCCCAAAGAGTGTCTCCTTCTTTGACCCTGAAGACCTGATACTCATTGACCTGCGGTGTCGAAGCGCCTGCACTTACTATAAATCCTGCGAAAACAGTTACCAGAATAAACAGCAAAACAAATGTTGCAAAACGTCTTTTGTTCTTTATTCTATATCTTCTTCTCATTGGCACCGCCTCCAGAACATTTGTTCTTTTATCAGAAATTATATCGAACTGATGTTCTTTTGTCAAGTTATATCGAACATTTGTTTGACATTTTTTTATAATAACGTTATAATGAATGCAAAGAAACAGCTTGAACGGCTTTTATAGAATTTTTATACGGAGGATGTGCGAATGAGGCATCGCAATCTGGAAAAGCAAAAGCAAATCGTGGATTTTGTCAATCGATTTCTGATCGAAAAAGGGTTTCCCCCTTCAGTTCGGGAAATTTGCCAGGCTGTTGGCTTTAAATCTACATCTACCGTGCACGCTTATCTTAAGAAACTCGAAGAAGAAGGCAAAATCGCAAAAGATGCTACCAAACCCAGAGCTCTGAAGGTATTGGATGAATCAGGGAAGAATCTTGAGGGTTATATAGCAGACGAAGAAATAGACAATATTCCGGTCGTCGGGAAAATAACTGCAGGAGCACCGATCCTGGCTGTCGAGAATATAGAAGAGACCTTCCCCATTCCAGTCAGATATCTTGAAAACTCAACTTCTTTCATGCTCAAGGTGCGCGGCGACAGTATGATAAACGCAGGGATCCTGGACGGCGATTACATACTGGTCAAACAGCAGAATACGGCAAACAATGGAGATATAGTTGCAGCGCTTATCGGTGATGAAGCCACCGTCAAGACTTTTTACAGAGAAAAGGATCATTTCAGACTTCAGCCTGAAAATCCTGATTATGAACCGATCATAGTAAAGGAACTCAATATTCTGGGCAAGGTCATAGGGCTTTTCAGAAAGTATTGATCATGAAGACAGACAAAGGGACACACAAGGTGTCCCTTTATTATTATCCTTTTATTTTCTTATTTTAACAATCTGCCCGTTATTGAGCTTTTGCATGTCCTGAGTGCTTATTTCCACAAGAGAATATTCTGATCCGCCCCCAGTGAATATCCTTTCCATCTCCATCACTTTCGGATCGATAAGAAATATTGCATCATAACCAAATGCAGGAACTCCCCCGCATGGATAACCGGTTTTTATCAATATTTCTTCAGGGGTAGCTGTTCTTATTCCATCTATACCCAGTGCCTTTGCCACTCTTGAAGTGCTTGCCCTGTCTTCCCCTTTTACTATTGCCACAACCAGTCCGCCATCGGGCTTAATCATACAAATGCTTTTTATGAAATATTCAGGCGAAGCATTAGCAGCCGCGGCCGCTTCTTCCACCGAATGGCATGTTTCTGTAAATACATAGTGTTCAGCATCTACGTTGTGCTCAGCAATATAATTCTTAAGCTTATCTTCGAATTCCTTCATTGCAATACCTCCCACCCCATTTTAGCCTTTGGGTCCGTGATTTGCAACAAAGGCGCATTTTATGATGATTCCCATAAAATGAAATTTAAAATGCGTTCTTGTTTTTTAACGAAATATGTTTTATAATAGTCTTTGTTTGCCGGGGTGTGGCTCAGTTTGGCAGAGCGCTTGGTTCGGGACCAAGAGGCCGGAGGTTCAAATCCTCTCACTCCGACCAAAGAAAAAAAGCGGATTCCATTGATCTGGAATCCGCTTTTTTTATTCTGTAAACTAATGCACCTGCTGCTTTCACCATTTGATTGAATAGGACTTCAATTCAGCAAATTATAGGTCTATTTGTCTATAAAGGCTGGACCTATATCATTATTTAACAGGCAAATTTCTTCTTTATAATTAAAAGTGCGGGAATGTATCAGTTCCGGCAAATTCAATCTTTTTGGTCCTGAGAAGGGATAATGAATTATGAATATTCTAAATGAGATCAAAAAAGAAAAAGGCCAGTCGCTTGTTCTGTTCACTCTTATGATGGTGGTATTTCTCGGGCTGTCTGCCATTGTCATAGACATAGGCATGATAACCGTATCAAAAGCTAAGATCCAGAATGCTGCCGATTCGGCAGCGCTGGCAGGAGCCATGGAGCTTCCCGATAACCCTTCCATGGCCATCACAGTTGCTCAGGAATATGTTGAACTTAACGGAAAACCCGGTGATATCGTCAATGTGACCATAGGGGACGACAATCAGTCCATAACTGTCACAATAAGCAGGAAAAACGCTATGTCCTTCGCAAAAATACTTGGGACGAATGAAAGCACAGTCACTGCCGATGCAACCGCAAGAGTGGGAGTCGCCGCAAGCGTTCCGTGGATCGTTCCGTTTGTTATCCCAAAACCCGACTATTTCGACTATGACAAGGTTTATGTTATGAGAATGTACGGTGCCGGCGCATATCTGGATTATCCTGATACGGGTTACCCCAGAAATTATAATTATCCAAGTGACTACCGCACTCATCCGGTATATAAGAATTACCCGCTTTCCAGCCGGTATCCTTATCAGTTCGACTACATGAACGTGTATATCAAAAAGAACACCAACTTCAACGACTATATATATTGGCTTGAGTACGGATATCATGAGACTTTCGCCATTAATGACAACATGTACTATCTGGGCCCTTCCAGTGGCGGAAGGGAGTCTGTTGACGCCTTTGCCAGAAGGGTCAGCCGTGATCCGAACACCGACTATAAAAAAGCCAAAGTCGGAGACAGCAGGGTCATGCTCATACCCATTGTTGAATCCATGCTGAAACGTAATACCAGTACAAGAGGAGACGTGCCTGTAAAAATTATCGGATTTGTCGGATTCTTCATAGAAAAAGTCCATAAAAACAGCTACAGTGAAAGCTTCTGGTTCGAAGGAAGATTCCTTGAGAACCTGAATATCGGGTCGGGCGAAGTGACCTTCGACACCGATGCCGATTTCGGCCTCAGGGCAATAAAGCTTGTTGACTGAGAAAAACAACAAACTGGACAGGATGATCCTGTCCCGCAAAGATAAATATGAAATGCAAAGTTGATTTTATACCGACTTATTTATCTTACCGTCGTCAAGAAAGTCCTTCGCCTTGTCGTACCAGCTCTGTATAAGCCTTCTTATATCCTCTTCCCTGATAAAGGGCTTAAGCCAGACAGGCAGATTCTTATACACAATCCTTACCACGAACTCAAATTTTATCTTACCGTTTTCATCCCCGAAGGTTCTCTCGGCAAGAAGCATCACCTGATATGCAAATTCCCTGATTTTAGTCCATTGCTTTGTTATTGTCAGGTAGATCAACCAGGCTGCAACAAACGCAACAGCAGCTATAAAAGCCCAGTTTTCGGCTAAAAAGTCCAGAAGCATAATAAGAAACTTCCATAAATTGTTCCTTATTTACCATATGCGATTGGAGAATAAATGTTGATTTGATTCTGGTCAATCTTTTCCTTCGCCTGATATGGCCCGCTTATTGACATTGAAAAGGAATATCATACCCAGGGCAAACATGACGAATCCAAATATGAACAAATACTTCTGGCTCTTTAAAATATCAGCTGTCAGGCCATATAAAATGGGGCTGGATATACTGGCAGCAAAGGTAAAAACATAATAATATCCCGTATACAGACCTGTTTGACCTTTTGGAGCCATCTCGGCCACTGCCGGATATGCATTTGTAGTCATAAGCGACCATCCCACACCGCTGATTCCTAAAAGAACAGGCAGCAAGGTCTTTTCTTCAAGGAAGAAGATGATCACAAAGGTTGAGACAATTACGGCATTTCCTATAAGCATGGACTTCTTCCTGCCCAGCAGTCCTCCCACATAACCTGCAGGAAACGCACAGATCATAAATATAACGGCCATTGGCGCCAGCATTTGCGTTGCATCGCCTGGAAGCAGGCCGAACTTTTCCTGACAGTACAGTGTAAAAAACGCATTTATGCATTCAAAGCCGCAGTACCAGAAGAATACCGTCAATAACATATGTAATAGCGACGGTGTTTTTGAAATTGCCGACGGATTGCCGTTCTTTCCCCAAAACAATCCGGTGACGACCTTTACTTTTTCATCCTCATCAGCTGAATAAGGTTCCTTGGGCTCTTTATGAAAAATCATTAATACGACGAGCGCAATAATCATTATGGTGCCGCCCATAAGGAACGGGTATTTGGGATTTATGTTGAAAAGCTTTCCTCCCAAAGAAAAAGCTATGATCGTGCCAAATCCTCCCATGGCGGTTATTATGCCGTTCGCGCGGCTTCTCAGAGCCGGAGGTGTGGCATCAGGCATGAGAGCAGTTGCAGGAGCGCGATATACACTCATGAAAAAGTTCATACAGATTACTGACACCATCAGAAAAACAAGCCGCAAATCAAATTTGAACAGAGTTCCGACAGAACTGTAAAAAGGGATCATCATAAAGAACAGGGCCGCAAGAGGAATACCTGTTATAATATAGGGCATCCTTCTTCCCAGCCTGGTATTCGTTTTATCGCTCAGACTTCCGAAATATGGCTGAAAAATAAGACCGAATACATTATCTATTGTCATTATTACGCCCAGAACCGCCGAACTTTTTATCAACCCCGGGATCTGCTCGTTGCCGATGAAAAATATGGGAACGAATGTGTTATATAGTGTCCATGACAGGCTTATGGTAAAAAAAGCAAGACTTATCGCGAAAGTTTTGGCTACGTTCAGTTTCATAATTCTCCTTACCTAATGATGCAAAATTTCTGCCGATCTTATGTTGTGATTCAGGTAAATCAAACCGGAATGATCTCAGTTTCGACATGGGTCAGCTCAACTGTACCCTGACTTTCAATAAAGCTTATGGCAGATGCGATCATTCTGTCAGAATGAGCAGCTTCATTGGATATGCAGACAATTCCCAGTTCACTTCTATTCCATGAATCAAGATCCCCTGTTTCGGCAACCGCCAGGTTGAACTTGTTATTAAGCTTTTCGATCAGGCTTTTAATGATTCTTCTTTTGTCCTTCAGGGACTGAGGCTCAGAAAGATAAAGCGAAGCCTTCAATACACCGATATACATGATTGTATCTCCTTATTTTGTCTCATTAATAATAAGGGTATGAATATATTATAGCATTTTAAGTCGAAAGGTAATTAAGAATTCTATGAAAATTGACTATAAAGTTAATGAGAAGTATGACGGAAAAAAAGTCTATCATGTATTGCAGGGGCAAATGAAGCTCTCATCGCGTCTTATAAAAAATCTGAAGAAACATGACGGGATACTTTTGAACGGTGTTTCAGCCAGAACCATCGATCCGGTCCATTCCGGCGATATTGTAAGCGCAGTTATAGAATACAGCGAGGATATAAACATTCTGCCTGAGGAATCGGATATTTCGATAATTTACGAAGATGAATGCTTCCTGGCAGTAGACAAAAAGGCCGGAGTTCCTGTTCATCCGTCAGCAGGACATCAGACCGGCACTCTGGTCCACATGGTCCTTGCACATTTCATCAAACAGGGGCTTTCTGTCAAAGCCCGTCCAATAAACAGACTTGATAAGGATACATCCGGGATCGTTCTTTTTGCAAAAAACTCTTACGTTCAGGACAGGCTGATCTCCCAGATGAAGAGCAACAGAGTCGAAAAGATATATCTTGGCATCGTACATGGAGTCTATGACCCGCCGGAAGGTATTATCGACCTGCCGATAGCACGTAAAGACAATAGTACTATCGAAAGAACTATCGATCCCAAAGGCGATCCTTCGTTAACAAGGTATAAAACCATTGAGATCCGCAAGGATTTGAGCCTAATCCAATTTGCTCTGGAAACAGGAAGGACCCACCAGATACGTGTCCATACCAAAGCAATGGGGCATCCCCTTCTGGGAGACTGGCTCTACTCCGATATCAGGACCGATTTGATAGACCGGCAGGCTCTTCATTCCACTTTGCTCGCTTTTGACCACCCGATCACGTCAGAGCGGATCATTTTGAATGCACCTATCCCTGAGGATATGAGAAAAGTACTTCGTAATTAGTATTTGGTGCTGATTACGAAGTACTTTTATCTGGTCACGAATTAAATATTTTGCGTCTGTCTACAACACGCTTTGCCTTGCCTTCGCTTCTCTGTATGCTCTTTGGCTCAACAAGCTTTATTTTGGCGCTTATGCCAAGGGTTGATTCGATTTCGTGTCTTATCCTGTTTTCTATCGATTCTATGGTTTTTACCTTGTCTGAGAAGATGCTCTGGTTCATCTCGATATGTATTTCCATGATATCCAGGTGGTTCACACGATCCACATAGATCATGTAATGTGGTTCTACCTCGCTGTATTTGAGCAGGACAGATTCTATCTGGGATGGGAATACGTTGACACCGCGAATGATGAGCATGTCGTCAGACCTGCCTGTCACCTTTCTCATTCTTGTGCTTGTTCTTCCGCATGCGCAGGGTTCGTGGGTCAGCACCGACAGATCTCTTGTTCTGTAGCGAATGAGAGGCAGCGCTTCCTTGGTGATGCAGGTGAATACAATCTCGCCTCTTGAACCTTCGGGCAGGACTTCGCCTGTTTCAGGATCGATTATTTCAGCTATGAAATGATCGGACACGATGTGAAGATCATTCTGGCACTGGCAGTTCATCGAAACTCCCGGCCCCAGTATTTCACTGAGACCATAAATGTCATATGCCTTCAATCCCAGGCGCTGCTCTATCTGATTCTTCATTTCCTCCGACCAGGGCTCGGCACCGAAAATTCCTACCCGTAATTTCAGATCATCCTTTGTAATGCCTGCAGCAGCCATTTCATCTGCGATGTATAATGCATATGACGGCGTACAGCAAAGAACCGTCGCTCCGAAATCCTTCAACAGCTGGATCTGTCTCGCAGTATTGCCTCCTGAAACAGGGATCACAGTAGCTCCTACCTTTTCAGCACCATAATGCAATCCAAGTCCTCCTGTGAACAAGCCGTATCCATATGCAACATGAACTATGTCATCCTTCCCCACTCCTGCACAGTACAGGCAGCGGGCTACGCATTCTGCCCACATTTCGATATCGTTCCTGGTATACCCGACGACTGTCGGTTTCCCGGTAGTTCCCGATGATGCATGAACCCTTACAACCTCATTCAGCGGAACAGCAAAAGTACCGAAGGGATAATTGTCCCTAAGATCGGTTTTGGTTGTAAACGGCAGCTTTGGAAGATCATCTATAGTGTTTATGTCATCCGGTGTGACTCCTGCCTTTTTCATTTTTTCTGCATAATACGGCACATTCTCATAAACTCTCTTAACTGTTTCTTTAAGCCTTTCACCCTGAATCCTTCTCAGTGTTTCCCTGTCCATGGTTTCCATTTCAGAATTCCAGTAGCATGACATGATAAAACCTCCCAAACACATTTGATTCATCTGCATACAGAATTAAAAAAGCCTTTCATCCCTGCTGGGACGAAAGGCTGTTGCTTTCCGCGGTACCACCCATTTTTACTGCATTATGCAGTACACTCAGAGAATACGGGATAAAAAAACTTATATAAGTTTATCATCCGATATTCCACCCTGGTAACGAAGGGATACCCGCACCGGCCTACAACAATAAAGCTTCAGCCGAAGAGCTCCGGAGCGAACTTCTGATACTTTTCCCATAAGGCTGCTTTCAGTCTCCGGCAGCCTCTCCCTGAATGGTTCACAGCATCATACTTTTCTCCATCATAGCTGTTAAATATTTACCATCAATTATAGCATTGTTGCAATTTACCGTCAACAGCATCCATGATTCTTTTTTTCTTTTTCTTCCAGCAGGTATTCCCCGGAAATATCATGATGTATATCGATCGAATCGCATATATTATACCGACGGGCTCTTTTCAGCAAAAAGTCAAAAAAATAAAAACGGTA
>DULR01000103.1 GCA_012840245.1 Clostridiaceae bacterium | reverse complement strand
TGCAGCCAATAAAGGTACATCAAAACAGAAGCGCTTTTCCTTTCTCTATGATATGGATATTATATCCATCATTTTTTGGACAGGCAATACCATCAGCTTTCTGACATTTCGCGGCGGCGAAAACAGTTTATACTGGCACAGATTCGTATTCAAAGCATTGCAAATATTTCTTGGTCCGGTTTTGGTAAGAAAACTCAACTATTCTTATGAAAAAGTCAAGCCTTCAGGATACCCCTATATAATTCTGGCAAACCATAATACAGACTATGATCCATTTCTGGTGGGAATGGCATTTCCCCATCACATGTATTATGTAGCCAGTGAGCATATTTTCAGATGGGGTTTTGTAAGCAGGCTCATCAATTTTTTGGTGGCACCTATCCCAAGGGTCAAAGGTACGACAGAAATATATACTGCCATAAATATTCTGAAGAGATTGAAAGACGGAGCGAACGTATGCATGTTCGCAGAAGGGAACCGTTCTTTCAGCGGAGAAACCAACAGGATACATCCATCAACGGGAAAGCTTGTAAAAAAGAGCGGGGTCAATCTAATAACCTTCCGGTTTGATGGGGGATATTTTACGAGTCCACGCTGGTCAAAAACCATTCGCAGAGGCATGATGAAAGGCCGAATGGTAAGAGAGTACAGTGCTGAAGAGCTTAAGAAAATGACATGGGAAGAAATTAACGAAGCTGTTCAAAATGATCTGTATGTAAATGCATACGAGGAGCAAAAGAAGAATCCCATAGAGTATAAAGGGGAAAAGCTTGCCGAGAATCTTGAAACAGCTCTGTATTTATGCCCTAAATGCGGTGGTACAGAAACACTTAAAAGCGAGGATGACAGGTTTTACTGCAGCTGCGGATTGGATCTGAGATATAATACTTACGGGTATTTTGTTTCGAACAACAACGAGAAACCTCCTTTCGAAACTGTTCTTGAATGGTACAGATATCAGGAAAAATACCTTATGGACAATATGGAGAAAATCAGGAATTATCCTTCTGATCGGCTTATTTACTCTGATGAAGAGCAGACACTGTGGAAGGCTGCCTGGGGAAAAAAGAACAGCCTTATAGGAAAAGGCAAATTACTTCTGTATAACGATCGGCTGGTTTTTGACTGCACTGATAAAAAATATGTATTTGAACTTAAAGACATAATGGATCTGGGAATTATAGGACAAAAAGTGATCGCTTTTGCCACCAACGACAGGCAGGCATATGAAATAAAGTCCGAGCGGCCCAGAAGTGCATTGAAATACCGGGAAATGATAAAATATCTGAAAAACTGAGTTGGATCAAGGGGAGGATGTAATGGATTTTTCAGCAGCTAATACAGGCTTGTGGAATTTTATGATTCAGACCGGCATACTTGCGGGAATCATGTTGCTGGCTAATATCTTATGCAGGAAAATCATGTTCATACGAAAAGCAATGGTACCTACCGCGGTTTTGGGAGGGTTTATCGCGCTTTTCCTGAGAGAGTTGAATATTCTCCCTATGGATTTAGAGTTTTTGGAGAAAGTTACCTATCACACTATTGGAATAGGTTTTATTGCATTGTCTCTCCGTATCCCTGCCCGGTATGAAGATCGTGAGAAAAATGATATGGCAGGACTGAAGAGCGGAGCGCTGATAGTAAGCACCTATCTGGTTCAGGGGATCCTGGGCCTGATAATCTCAATTAGCCTTGCATATACGATCATGCCCGACTTTTTCAAAGCTGCAGGGATATTGCTTCCTATGGGGTATGGCCAGGGGCCCGGACAAGCCAATAACGTCGGTTCTACTTATGAACAGCTGGGTTTTGAAGGCGGGCAGTCATTCGGTCTTTCGATTGCGGCAGCAGGCTTTGTTTGCGCATGTGTAGTCGGAATTATTTATATCAATATAGCAGCCAGACAAAAGGGGATAAAAAGGCAGGATAAAGGCTATATTTCGGGTTCTGTGACTGTTGAGGATTTTCAGAGTGAGAATGAGATACCAATATCCGAATCCGTTGACAGACTGTCAGTCCAGTTTGCACTGGTTTTGATAATTTATCTGGCCACATATCTTGTATCATTGGGAGTGACAAGTTTACTGGCCCAGTTGGCTCCCGGCCTGGCAAGAACACTTGCGCCGATAATCTGGGGTTTCAACTTTATAATAGGCTCGACTTTGGCAATATGCTGCAGGCTGGGCTTCAACGTTCTGACTAAAGCAAAGATAATGACCCGTCAATATCCAAACAATTATTTATTATCGAGGATATCCGGTCTGTCATTTGATTTTATGACCATTGCCGGGATAGCGTCTATTGAATTCAAGGAACTGGAAGGGTTGTGGGTCCCATTCATACTGATGTCTGTGTTGGGCGGAATAGTGACCTATTACTATCTCAAGTGGCTGTGCAAAAAAGTATACCCTGGATACGAACATGAGGGGATGGTCTCAATGTATGGCATGCTTACCGGGACAATCAGCTCGGGAGTTGTTCTGCTGCGTGAAATAGATCCTTCCTTTAAAACGCCTGCGGCAAATAATTTGCTCACAGGCAGCAGTTTCGCCATAGTCCTTGGCGCACCAATGCTTATATTTATAGGTCTGGCACCAGAGTCCGATCTTATGCTGTTCATTACACTGGGACTTTTATTTGTGTACCTTATACCGCTTTTGTTCATCATGCTGAAGGTTCAAAGAAAGAGGCCGATTAAAGGGGAGTGAGAAGATTCTTCACTCCGCTATGCTTCTTCCAGAATGACATTGTAGGGAAACACTATGCTTCGTTCAGAAAGACATAGTGGGGAAAAGCTTCGCTTTGTTCAGAATGGCACAGGAGAAAGCTGCGCTTCGTTCGGAAAGACTCAGGGAAAACACTGCTCCCTCAGAATGACGATAAGAAAAACATCCTGGTGTCAGCCTTAGCAGAGGCACTGACCCTGTTTGTAATATAGCTTAAGAAATCTTCAGCGGTATGGCCGGATCTACCGGATGATTTATCTTAATAGCGAATGAATCCTTGTTCCTTATGTCCTCATCTGTTATGATGTGGACATCGAGCATTTTATCCATTCTGTACCCCGATTTCATGTAGTTTATTTCGGCAAGGCTCATGCTCCAGCCTTCGAGCCAGTCTTCGAGACTCTTCCGCTGGGTTTTGCTGCCTTCAAAATGAATGAGCAGATCTATATCGCTTCCCGGACCTGCGGTTCCGGTGCTTGTACTTCCAAAAAGATAAACACCCTTGACTCCGAAGCGCTTGGTATCAAGACGGGAAGCCAGCTGCTCGGCTATATGGTATCTCCATCTCCAGGCCTTATCATCACCTGTGTTATCGTCATACTCGATCGTCCTGACATTCCTTGTGACTTTTATGATATTGGGGGTCAAAAAACCGATAGCCTGTGACAATTCTGCATTCATGCATATGCTCAAATTGTATCCGTCGGATGTGGCAGGCACATCGATGACCTTTATGACATCCTGAAACCTTTCATATTCGGGGAAGATCGATTTCAAAATATTTCTGCTACGCGTCAGATATTTTTCATTGAATATTATCCCCGAATCGTCAGGGTAAAGAGGGAGGACCCGTATGTTAGCTTCCACAAGATCCTGGAAGAAATGAGTGCCGAAAGACAGTTCAGGCATATAGCCTGCTTTGCTTCTGGCAACCTCTATCAATGCAGCTGTGTTGCATATGTCGGCATAGGTGACTGAGACTCCGAGCTTGATATCACCCCGGCTTCCCCAGCGTCCGGGACCGATCAGAATAAACTGACGCTTGGGAAGAAATGCGTTGAGAAGCCCGACTATGCGGCCAACGGTCTTTAAATCGTCGAGATCAGATAATTCGCTATATTTGAGAGGATCGATATAAACGATATGTGAGATGTTCTGTATCAGCCCGTTTGAAATGTATCGCTTCGCAGTGAAAATAATATCTTTGGGCTGAACATCCTGAGGTATAGGAGCAGGGGTAGTATCTTCCCTTGAGCTCTGGGGTCTGCATTGCAGGAGGTACAGATCCTTCCCGTCGCAGGCAAATTCTATGTCGACCGGATATCCAAGTTTGTCTCGCAGCACCTTCATGGCGGTGTTGATCTGTTTAATAAACGGGGTATCATTTATAATCCCGTCAAAGGTGACTATAAGGTCGTCTTTGTCAAAATTTATTTCAAACAGATTAGGTTTTCTGATATGATCATACTCCATAACAGAGACCATTTTATTGATACCGTAGATCTGACTGCCAACTTCCTTAAGCAGGGTACGGATATCGATCGTTTCAAAAGACCTGCTTTCCAGGTTGATAACATCGATCTTTTTCGGAGAATAACGCTTTATCTCTTCAGGAACTATATTCACCTTGATACCGGGCTGTTCCGGAGAAAGCATTATGGGAAAATCATCGGTCAGTCTGTCTACTGCCCGGGTACCAAGCCCGGGTACGATCCTCAGAAGGCCGTTTTCACGTTTGATTCTTGGAGACCAGCGGTATTCGTTGTTGCTGAAAGCAACGCCGGAAAACAGAGGAAAGAAGTATTTACCTGCTTTTGTACCCACGACTTCCTGAATCATGATCCCCATCTCCTCGTGGATATCGACAAGATTCCTTTCGGCTCTGTACTGGATCGGGTCAGGTCCGTAAACAGATGCATAAACCTCGATGATAGCGTCTTCGAGCGCTTCGAGCCGTTCCTGCTTGCTTCCCTGATTAGCAAGAAACAAACTCTTGTATTTTCCTGAGAAAGCTGCTCCGATCTGATCTTCAAGCACACTTGAGCTGCGAACGATTATCGGTCTTTCTCCGAAATCATCCAGCGCGACAGAAAGACTGTTGAGGATCTCCGGAGGCAGTTTTGAATTTTTCATAAGCCGGACTATATTGCGGTATTCGATCCTGATTTCCTGTATTTCACGGTATTTCTGCTCGTTCAGATCCTCAAGATTGTTGTAATGAAGGAATTCTGTTATGGTATCTGTGGTCAGATACCAGGTTTTCGGTACTTTTATGGAGCTTAGGTATTTTGAATTCTCACTTTCCCTGGACAGGATCTTTTGAGCCAGGAACAGTCCTGAGCTTTTACCGCCCAGCTTGCCCTGACTGTTCAAGGGGTGTATTATCCTGTTGATGATATCGAAAAAGTCACTGTAGTTGATATATTGCTTTGCTATATTGATAAAGTCTGTCCTGCCGGACAGAAAGTGACTGATAAGGCCTACAGTGATCCAGCGGCCTTTTGGTGAATAAAGCAGTTCGTCACCTTTTGAAGCTTTCTGGAATCTTCTCAGCTCTTCTATGATATTGTGGAGCGAAGGAGAGATGCTGCCGATGGCTTTGATCAGCGCATAAGCGTTTTCTTCCTGGATCCATCTTTTTATCAGGCTTTTCAACTGGCTTCCGCCTATATATTTTTCTGCTATCTGAAATGCTTTTTCACAAAGATTGACCAAGTCACCTATAGGTTCGGCAGCTGTCGGATAATTGGAATATCCGTCTTCCTGAGACAAACCTGACGTAGAACAGCTGAAAAGCTCATAAGCTTCCTTTATGCCCATGATGAGAAGATGATTCGTCATCTTCCTGCACATGTGGAAAAGCATGCTGCGATCGGTATGCCTGAGGAATTCGATCATCACTTCCCATTCTTTAAGGGAGTTATCATGGCCGTCTGCATGGGCTTTTGATTCCCATTCGTTCATTACCGACTTCATCTGTCTGTAGACAAGCATTTGACCGATCCTGTCAGCAACCGCCCTGATCAGCTTCTGTTCTTTAAACAGGAAATATCCCTCGTCGGTTATAGGTACTTCCTTTATATAAACAACTTCGATGCTGCCTACGATGTTGCCGTCGGCCTTAATGGGGCAGGAATCCGAGATGGGGGAGGATACGAAACCAGGACTCTGATAGCTATGGTTTTTATATATGATCTTGGCGCGGCAAAGTTCAGGGAGCCTCCAGCCTGATGGCAGGATCCGGATTATGCCATCGAAGATTTCAGGTATGGAAAGCTGATGGTTGCCGAGTATCTCATCGACCATGTACAGGCAGTTAAGCTCTTTTTCACGTTCCTTAAGGCTATCGAGAGAATAATCGGAACTGATATTGTCATTTGCCATCATATAGAGACTCCCTATAAATTTTTATCATACCCATCCACGGCTCTTCACGGCCTGGGCGACACGGTTTATCGCTATTACATATGCAGCGTCTCTCATGTTGAGGTTTCTGTTTTGTGCAAGCTCATAAACAGATCTGAAAGCCGATGTCATTTTCGAGTCCAGTCTTGCAAGAACCTCATCCTTCTCCCAGAAATAATTCATGTTGCATTGTACCTGTTCGAAATAGCTGCATGTAACGCCGCCTGCATTGGCAAGAAAGTCGGGAACAAGGAATATGCCCCTGTCGTTGATGATTTTGTCGGCATCAGGTGTGGTAGGTCCATTGGCTGCTTCCACAATAACCTTCACCTGCCTGCTTATTTTATGTACGTTGGCAATGGTGATCTGGTTTTCCAGCGCGGCAGGTATAAGTATGTCAACATCCTGTCCGATCCATGCATCGCCCGGGAGTACTTCATAACCGAGTTCTTTTGCCTTGTTCTTGTCAATGGTGCCGTATGCGTCGGTAATGTTTATCAGGACATCGATATTCATACCATCCTTCTTCCGGAAGGTGTATGAGGTTTTATCGGCTTCATCCCAGCAGGAAATGGCTACTACTCTGCCGCCATACTGCTGATATAATTTTACAGCATGCTGAGCCACATTGCCAAATCCCTGGAAGCTCGCGCTGGTGTTCCTGATATCTATGTTCAGGTTCCTGAGAGCTTCCCTGAGTACGTAGATGACCCCAAAGCCGGTTGCTTCGGTCCTTCCCAGAGAACCGCCCATTCCAACTGGCTTTCCGGTTATAAAGCCCGGGTGTCTGCCGCCCACTATGGCTTCATATTCATCGAGCATCCAAAGCATATGCTTGCTGTTTGTCATAACATCGGGTGCAGGAACATCAGTATAAGGACCGACATTGCGAACCAGCTGACGGACATAGCCGCGGCATAATCTTTCCTGTTCACGCTCGGTAAGATTGCGGGGATCACATATGACTCCGCCTTTGCCGCCCCCGAGGGGAATATCCACTACCGAACATTTCCATGTCATCCACATGGAAAGGGCTCTGATGGTATCTATTGTTTCCATGGGGTGAAATCTGATGCCGCCTTTGGCAGGTCCTCTTGCGTCATTGTGCTGTACTCGGAAGCCCCGGAAAACTTTGACGCTTCCGTCATCCATTTTGACCGGAATAGAGAAATGATACTCACGCATGGGTTGACGCAGGAATTCCCTTACAGCAGGCTCAAGGTCGAGCTTTTCAGCTACCGAATCAAACTGCTGCTGCGCAATTTCAAAAGGGTTGTAGGATAAGTTGCTCATGACAATGCCTCCAATTTGATAAATTTATAACAAGCCACCATACTTGTCTGCATAATATGAACCATAAATGTCTGAAATGATATTTTTTTAATACCAGGTTGCAAAAATATATAGATATATAATAAAAATCATAACCGTTGCTGTATATACCAGCATCTATAAAAATCCTTGACCATACATATCATACCAATGGTATATGGTAATGTCAACCATTGGATACACAGGTAACGTGTATGAAATTTATCAGGGGAAAGATTTCATCATC